>DAOWBJ010000088.1 GCA_030634125.1 Victivallales bacterium | reverse complement strand
CTCGGACAAGCCGCGGGGATCGCCGCTGTTCAAGCAGTTCAGAATAAAAACTTTGCAAAGACAAATGCCGCTGAATTACAACAAAAACTATGTCAACAGCATGTTCAATTAACATGGCCGATGACCAATAAACAAAAAAAGTATTTTAATAAATGACTGCGCTGAAATGTTCGAACTGTGGGAATATTATGGTTTCATTGTAGATGTGCTACATGATAATGAATATTTTGACACAGGATGAACGGAACTATGAAAAATAACAAACAAGAACAATGTTGGGAAGATAATGATCTTCCGTTTGGCGGGCCAAGCGAATGGTATTCGTACTATTGTCGTGCCTGCGAATGCAGAATGTGGGTTGAAGATATCATTATCGCCGCCTTCCCTCTCGATGACCCGGCAAATATCCACTCACTGGTTGTCCGCAATGCGGAAAAGACTTTGTAATGGACATTACAAGCAGAGTAGTTACTGCCTTACTGAATTAACAAAAAAACAAAAGGAGATATTAACGCGACTCGAAGCAGGGACTATAAGTAGAGTTGAGAACTTAACCGGCTTCGCCGGGACTTTTTCCCTGAGCCGCCAGGCTCTTTGGACTGCGGCGGCCCTCCGCCGCTTTTAAATTTCACGCCACAAACTAACACTCGCAAATTTTAAAGCGCAACAGGGGTTGCGCACTCCAAAGATGCTTTGGATAATTAAGTCTCAAAAAAAATAGTGAAAACCACTAATTTAACCTCAGTTCATGAGAAACAGTGGGAAAAATGGGATATAAAACCCAAGCTTGCCTGGCGGCGACACGCCGGGGTCTTTTTAAGTTTGTGCCTGCGGGAGCAATAATAGTAAAGTTACCGCTATTGCGTTGTTGAAGGCGTGCATTAGGATTGCGGGGTATATGGAGCCGAATTTTAGATAGATTAGTTGAAAACCGATTCCCAGGAGAAATAAGGCGGGCAGACTGTATAATGAAAGATGAATCGCGGCGAATAGCCAGGCTGTTACCACCATTGCAGTGAGGAATCCGCAGCGCGGCGCTAAAAAACCGAATATAAAACGACGAAAAATGAGTTCCTCGCTGATTGGAGCTAAGACTATTATACCTAAGCACATCCACCACAAAGAAGAGGAATCACTGTTTTTTAATATTGCCTCAATCATAGGCGGGTCAACTTTTATCCCCATCATTGTCAATAATTTGTGATAGATATACATAAAGTTTGCCATAACGAACAACAGAAGAATTGACGACACAAAACTTATTGAAATATGATCTGGATGCAAATCAACGAGCTTCAGTTTTTTCAGCAGGTTTCCGGGCTTCCCGACAAAATACATTGCTATACAAAGACTTGGAATAATAATTACGGACGGAAGCAGCACATGAATAACCGGACTTATATTCTTAATAGCTAATAATGCAAATATTATGGGTATAAGCAAAAATACCAGCACAAGAAGCGATAAACTTATCGCGAAACCAATGTTGGTAATTTCATCTTTTTTATTAAAGCTGTTTTTTTGCAAAATTAACATTGCTTATCCCTTGAAATAATACTATATTGACAGTATTAAATAATAGCCGATAAAAGTTATCTTACAAATAAATACTGTCGAAGACAAGGAGAATTTTTAATGGAACAACACGAAATTCAGAAACTACAGGAAAAGATACGGGAAGTTTCAGCATTTTTACAACCTCTAAAAACTGAAATTGGACGTATTATCGTCGGGCAGGAATATTTAATAAACCGCTTACTTTTAGCCATTATAGCAGATGGACACGTACTGCTCGAAGGTGTGCCGGGACTGGCAAAAACCCTCGCGGTAAAAACCATGTCGCAGGCTATTGACGGAAGTTTTTCCAGAATCCAGTTCACGCCGGACTTATTGCCCGCTGACGTAATCGGCACGCGTATCTACAACGCCTCTGAACATACATTCAGCACTAAACTCGGTCCGATTGTCGCCAACCTGATTCTAGCGGACGAAATAAACCGTTCTCCGGCAAAAGTTCAAAGCGCACTGCTTGAATGTATGCAGGAAAAACAAATGACTATAGCCGGCGAAGTATTTAAAATGCCTAAACCATTTCTGGTAATGGCGACTCAAAACCCGATTGAACAGGAAGGTACTTATCCATTACCTGAAGCTCAAGTTGACCGTTTTATGTTTAAATTGCGTATTGATTATCCCAGTCGCGATGAAGAACGCATAATTGTCGAACGCATGGCGCATCCTGAATTGGAACTCAAAGCCATTGCTGTAGCTAAACTTAAAGATATTGAAACCGCCCGCAAGTGGGCCGATAAAATTTATATCGATGAAAAAATTGTCGAGTATATTCTTGATATTACCATCGCCACCCGTCCGGCGCATCATGACCAGTTGTCATCACGCCAGTCGGCGGCACAAATCAGCAAGCTCAAAGATCTAATCGAATACGGAGCCTCCCCCCGTGCCGCTATCGCGCTGGTCGTAGCTGCTAAAGCAATGGCATTTATATCGGGTCGGGCTTATGTCGTACCGCAGGATATTAAAAATATCGCGCCGGATATTTTACGACACAGAATCGCTGTATCTTATGAGGCTGAAGCCGAAAATCTCGACTCCGACGCCATTATCAAAATAATTCTGGATGAACTCCGCACTCCGTAAAGAACACCAATTTTAATTGCAGGATTGCTTATTATGTTGTCATCTGAATTAATTGCGCAAGTAAGAAAAATTGAAATCCGCACCCGGCGGGCGGTCGATGAAATCATCGGCGGCGCTTACCATAGCGTTTTCAAAGGGCGCGGTATGGAATTCGATGAAGTCCGTGAATACACTGATGAAGATGATTTCCGCGATATTGACTGGAATGTTACCGCCCGTATGGATCAACCATACATCAAGAAATATGTCGAGGAACGCGAACTCAACGTCATGCTGCTTGTAGATGTTTCAGCCTCCGGCGCCTTCGGCAGCGGCGACAAATCCAAACGCCATTACGCTATTGAAACCGCCGCGCTGCTCGCTTTCAGTGCCATTCGGAATAATGACCGTGTCGGTTTAATCATGTTCAGCGATCAGACTGAACTGTATTTACCGCCGCGTTCAGGACGTAAACACGGTTTGCGGCTGATTCGCGATCTTATGGCATTTGAGCCTAAACGCAAACAAACTGACATTGATTCGGTTTTGCGTGAAACAATTAAGGTATTGAATAAAAAAACGGTGATTTTTCTACTCAGCGACTTGATTGACGGGCATGATTTTCAGAAATCATTGCGTATAATCAACCGCCGGCACGATGTGATTGCCGTACGGATACTTGACCCTCTGGAACTTAAATGGCCGGGAGGCGTCAATGTCGTCCTCGAAGACGCTGAAAGCGGTAAAACAACATATTTTGATGCCCGCAACCGTAATTTAGTGGCAAAGTTCTCGGAAACCGCGGAAAGCTGGCACGATAAAAGCAAATCTATTTGTGAAAAAGCACGGGTTGACATGATCGAAATGCGTTGCGGCGAGGACATCGTCAAGCCCTTGATGAATTTCTTTAATAAACGCCGTAAACGTCACTAAATAAGGAAAATAAATGTTTGGAAAAATTATAAAAATTTCTATAATTTCAATAATCGCGCTGATAATTGTTGTCGGCGGAACGATCGGCGGAATTTATTACTATGGCGTTCGGCAGAACAAGGCAATTGAAGTCATCGGGAAAGTTGAACTGGCACCAGCGGACGCAAAACTCGGACAAATCGTTACCGCCGCAATACTGCTTAAGTGTCCATGGCACCGCAAACCGCTTGAAGCTGTCGCGCAAATCGCCAAAGGCGCCAGTCTTTTAAACGCGCCGGAAATCAGCCGTCAAAGCATTGGCTGGGGATATAATATCTGGAAAGTGAGCACCGGGTTCAAAGCATACCGCACGGGGAATATTCCTGCCGGAAAAATTGATGTCAGCTACAATAGATACGACGACAAAACTACTGATTTGAGCAAAATGTTTATAATTCCGCCTTTTAAATGCGCTCCTCTGCATCTTGGAAAAACACAAAAAATTGTTATTGCCGACGCGATTGAGCCGGGCAAAATAATCAGCAATAAAAAAATGTATATTATTATTGCTGTCCTTACTCTGCTGATAATTGCCGCTGTTATTCTGTTTGCTATCCGGCGCTACAAAAAAGTAAAAGCTATTATTCTGCCGTCATGGGCTGTCGCCTTGAATGACCTGCACAGCTTGCGCAGTAATATAAAATCCGGCAACATCACGCTTAATCTGGGATTTATCTCATTAACTGATATTGTCCGGGGTTATCTGGAAAAACGCTTCAAGCTGCCCGCTTCCAAACAAACAACAGAGGAGTTCCTCGAGGGAATCAATCAAAAAAGCGGCCCGCTCCCCAAAGTTCAACGCCCGTTTCTGAAAGAATTCATGCAGGCGGCGGAACTGGTGAAATTCGCGAAACTGCCGCCCGATGAAAATACCTTGAATCAAGCTCTCGGCAAAGCTGAAACTCTTGTCAATGAAACCCGGCCGGAAGATACTGACGGAGGTGCCAAATGACCTTTGCTTATCCATGGCTTTTGTTTTTGTATGTCCCGCTGGTATTTATAATCTGGTATCTGTGGGTCAAAAAAGCGATGCCGGCTTTGAGAATTTCCAGCACTAAGCCGTTTATTGAGGCCAAGGAGCGGAGCAGTAAACGCGCCGCGCGTCTGCCTTTGCTTTTTTATATTACAGCATCCGCTATTCTGGTACTCGCCCTCGCCCGTCCGCGTGTCGGCAGTGAAAAAATAATTTTCCGCGCTAAAGGAATAGATATTATTCTGGCAATAGACCTTTCCGGCAGTATGCAGGCGCTTGATATTCCGCGTAATGTCAAAACCGAAAAACAACTGCGTGACGATCTCAAAAGCGGAAAAATTAAAAACCGGCTGGAAGTCGCCAAAGAGGAAATTAAAAAATTTGTAAAGAAACGTCCCAATGACCGCATTGGTTTAATTGGTTTTGCGCAGTTGCCCTATAATATCTGTCCGCCGACACTCGATCACGGCTGGCTGATCGACAACCTTAAACGCCTGAAACCGGGCATAATAGGTCAGGCAACCGGCATAGCCGGACCAATCGCCAGCGGAGTCCAGCGTCTAGACAAATCAGACTCCAAGCGCCGTGTACTGGTTTTATTCACAGACGGAGCCAACACCGTTAACGCGCGCATTTCACCGCGCCAGGCGGCAAAGTTAGGCGATGCCTGCGATGTAGTCATTTACACGGTCGGGATCGGCAGTAATAATGCTTTAATCGAGGATAATTCCATGTTCGGCCGCAGTTATGTACAGGCCGGCGGAACATTTGACGAACCCTTACTCAAAGACATAGCGAAGATTTCCGATGGTAAATATTACCACGCTTATGACGCCAAAGGTTTAGCGGACGCAATGGCGGACATCAACAAAATAGAAAAAACAACCGTTGAACAGCCCAAATACATAGACTACAAAGAATTCGCCCCAACCTTAGCGGTATTCGTCCTGATTCTTTTACTATTAGGATTCCTCCTCGAAAATTCAGTATTCCTAAGTATTCCTTAAGAAAAAAGCCGGATGTAACGGCTCCGTGGTTAAGCGGCGGAAAACGCTTATCGTCCATCTCTAATGGGCGAAACTTAAGCCCTCCGGGCGCAAATAAACCAATTCCTTACTCGAAAAAGCGAGGCTTTTAAAAATAAGCTTGCGCTGTTTTTAAAAGATGCGAGCGATCGAGCCACTAGCAACATTACACTGTAGGACTTTCGCCCTCCATAAAATTATTGCATCGGTGTTTCAACTGGATGGCGAGACTCGGTCGAGCCGCGAATTGCGCTTGTTATATTTGTTCCGAAAAACTTTTTATTTTTTCTTTACAGACTTCTTCGGTTACATTTTTTAGTTTTTTAACTCGTCCGGCAAGATACTCAAGTTCTTTTTTCGTGATTTTATATCCCATATCGTATCGTGCTCCTACATAAGCGCGTTTCAATAAGTCAAAAAGACGTTTTTCCTCTTCTGTTTTCTTAGAAAATATTTCTTTAAATCTACTGCTGAGACGGTCAACACGTATACCCAAATCTTCAAGATCGTGAATCTTGGGTTTATAATCGGTAAATACCAGCAGAACTGTATGATAAAAACGTTCGGTGGCTTGGTGGAGCGAGAAAACAGCTAATTTATAATCTTTCTCTTCAAGATAAAAATTAAACCCTTTGAAAAATCCTTTTGCGCTTTCAAACCAATTTTTAAAGTTTCTTTCGGCATTACCTTTGCGCTGTTTTATATTGAGTTCTTTTACAGATGGAAGTCGGAAACGTTTGGAAGAATGAAGCTGAATTCCCTCTTTCTTTATATCGACAAAGAAATAACTGCCTCTTTTTATTGCCTTTTTGATTTCATCGACACTATGCATAATAATACTGATGCGGGTATCACAATCAGCCGACCTCCGGGCTTTCTTTTTGATTCTGTCCCGATACCCTTTATATTCGTATTTCGGAAGGTCTTTAACAACGACAAGCAGGTCGTAATCGCTCTTGTATTCATAGGTAATACCGTCGTCCCCGACATATACATCATCCACCCAGTCACCGCGCGCGTAACTGCCGAAAAGAATGATGAATTCAGCGTCTATCATCTCATTGATGATTTTAGTAACGGCTCTGATTTCATCCCTTGCATGTTTAGGAAGATGTGATAATGATTTTTTCATATTTTCAAATATAGTACGTGTTTATTTAATGTCAAGGATAGTTTTTTTCTAAGCAGTAATAAAGAATGGAATAATATTTTACTGATTTTAAACGGCGGAATATTTTTTTGCAAATTTTTGGGCACAACGCACCAATGACGGTTGCAAGCCGTCTTTTGAAGTATTATTGTTTTATCGACACGATGAACTTGAAT
>DAOWBJ010000178.1 GCA_030634125.1 Victivallales bacterium | reverse complement strand
TATTCCCTCTATCCCTGTAATATGATAAAGGCGTTTTGAAAGTTCATTTGGCGGCAAAAACTTCAACTCTTCCGCTTTATCTTTATATAACAGAACCTTTGTACCTATTTTCAGAATACCTCGGAGCGGATTACCTTTTTTATCTACTTGCGGAAAAAGCTCTTCTCCTTTCTTGGATTTTTTAACCGCATCAAGTAAGCTGATAACTTGTTTACTGCATATTGCCCCCTGCCCCGGAGCATATACAGCCAAGGCATAATTCCCATCATTGCCAACCCGATAATGCTGTTTATATTCTTTTTCTGACTTATGTGAATGTTCTTTCAGCAAGACCGGATTGGAAACCCCGGTAAGTATACGTACTTTTCTGATTGGGATATTTTTATCTTTGTTGAACCAAATAATTTCCCTTCCTATTTTGTCTTTATTTTCCTCAACAATACTGCAAACTACCGGATCAACGATATTTTTTATATCGCTACTTTTAAGGTCTTCAAGATTTTTACGCACGACATGTTTTATGGCGCCCTTATGTTCAATAGCCCCATAGAAAGTATCTTTATGCAATGAGCCACGGGCGGAATCACCAGTCGCATATTTGATATTACCTTTATCAGTACGTTCTATTTTACCGTGTTTACGGACTTTCTTTTTGGCTTTTTTCAAAAGATTACTGTTTCTAACGCTGTTGACAATAACTTCCTGTGATAACTTAACATTAATATCGTAAGCGAAATTAGACCACGGCGGAATTGTTTCAGGTTTTGGCTTGTCATACAATTCATGTTCATCTAATTCATTATAGAACTTGGCAACCTTATCATAATCATCACGAGTCAAACAAGCTGCAATAATCGCGTCAACGCAATGATGTAATTGCGTTTCTCTTGATTTTTCATCAAGTCCCCATACTTTATAAAATGGCTTAAGAGCCAAAGCTTTATAGGAATATACTTTTTCAAAAACTGTTTGCAGATACATTTTAGCATACTTGCAAATAATTCTAGTATCAACCAACTGCCGACTGACAAAATTATTTGGAATTTCATCAGCAGTAAAACGGAACACTTTGTCCTTGTAATAATTACGTTCTAAACTTAACTCATGCCGCCTGACAATACGTTTATCTTTTTCCTCTTTAGTAGTTGCGGCAGCCGGATATATTTTTTCTATCTGCTTTTGCAGACTATCAACTTTTTTCTGCCAGCCAAAAGATTTTACATGTTGTAGTATTTTATCATAATCCGGCAACTCCGCTGGAATGAAATTACGTTTAATTTGTCGATTATATCTCCTCTCCGTCAAGGTCATATTAACCTGCGAATTATCACAACTGCGACTGCGTGGAAAAGTGTGTTCAATATCATATTTGGGATTAGCTCCAAGAAAATCTTCTACTCCAATACTTTCCCCGGTATAAGGACAATAATGTTGTTGCTCATCCCACAATTGATACTTAAGTATTTCAGTATCAGTAATTACTCGATTAATATTTTTTTCTTCATAAAATTCTTCAATTTTTTTACTGTACCCGGTTCTCAGCTTCTCCCGCCCTCTTTGATAATTAGCTATAGCTTTACGTCGGTTGGCATCATTAAGGTCACGCGCCATCTCTATATTAATACGGGTATCCTGGTCAATAATATTTTGTTTCAACAATTCATTTACCAAAGCACGCAATCTAAACATAGTACGCATAAAAACAGGATTTTTAATAGATGAAATCCTGGGGTCTCCAAGAAAAATACCGCCATCTTCATTATGATTTGCTTTTTGATAAATTTCGATTGCGGACGGATGATATATTTTTTCAATATCCTCGTTGCCTACACCATAATTTTTCTTTAGAAAATTTCCTATTTCCTCTTTAATAGTTTTCTTTTTAAGAAACTCTCCCCGGGTTTGATTTTTAGCTTGTTGTTCTTCAAAAATATCAATAACTATATTTACTGATTCATCTTTTTTGCTGGAATCAGTTCTTTCCCATTTTTTCAGTCCGCAGATACGTTTTAAGGATTCTTTAGCCAGCGTCTTATATTCAGCTATCGTATTAGCATCATAATTCCATGACTTCAAACTATCCCGACTAGTTTTAATTAAAGCGTTAACCGTATCTATCAGTCGATTATTAAAAGCATTTTTTTCAATAATCACAGTCAACTGCGCATAAAGTTCATTTTGATCATAAGCTCCGTATTCTTTCATAATCTCGGTCAAATTTGCAAAAAAAGCCGCTGTGGAATATTTTATTCCATTTTTTAAAAACGGCAGAAATTTTCTAATAGCTTTCAGGCTCAATTGTCCATAATCCTGTTTAAGCTTTATCGCATTAAATTTATTTGCTTTTTCTTCATTTAAGTTAAGTTTTTCGCGCCCAAACTCAATACGCTTGGAGCTATCCTCAAAGCTAAACAAAACATGCCAAATATCAATCAAACATTCTTCCGAAGTCTTATTTTTAGAGTGCAGATAATTATTTTTAACTTGTTCAAGCAATTTGACATAATCTCCCTTGGCATCATCAAATAATTTCATAAATTGACTAATTGTGCTACAAGGCGCAACTGTCGTATCAAGCCGGTAATTAAACAAATAATCATAATCTTTTTCATTATTACGGTAATAAGCCATTTTTGCTTTTGATGGACAAAGTTTTTTAGCTATTTTTTCAAATTTAAAGTTATCTTTTACGTAAAAAGTTTTTTCCACCTCATTGCGTTCATCTACATTGAGTGCACGCATTTCTTTATCTGCCGGAGTTCTAATTTTTATATTATTGATGAACTGAAACATACGAAAACGTTCAAAAAGCGGATGAGATACTGCAATGCGTTGTTTCTTAGTTTCAAATGGACATTTTGCTATATTGCCTTTTTGCGATTTTAATGGGCGCTGAAAAAACAATTCTCTGTGTAACGCTTTCACTAATTTTTCCGGCAACTCCTGTTTCTCACAAATCTTTTGAAATTCGGTTAAATAATCTTCTTCACGACTTGTATAAGTGCTGCGTATCCGCGCAAGTGTTCCATCTTTATCAAGTTTACCATGTAATCCATAATATTCTTTATAAAAAAACTGTCCCAACGTAAGTTCGCCTTTATCCGCTTGAAGAGTCTCTATCGCTTTTGTGACCTTTCCGGTCGCCTCATCGGAAATTTCCAGCGCATTGCTTTTATAGCCGCGTCTTTGAGCCAAATGGTAAAAAGCCCGACCAAGCATATAGCGAGATTTTTGATCATTAATATCCAGCTTTATTTGCGCCGCCAGATTACGGTAATAATAAGGATTTTTATTTGCGCCGTCATCAGTCAACAGCCATTCCCTGAAATTTTTATTAACTGGATATATTTTTTCGCGCCGCCAATCATTCAACTCGTCAGCCGATAATGACGGACAATAATCGTATTTGCTTAATATTTCCAATACCGCTAGTTTTCGAAGTTTTCGCCTGAATTTCAAACGCCGGGCACTACGGAATCCGGTTCGTTCCGCCGCTAAAGAGTATTCTCCCGACTTAGAGTCCCCAACGCCTTTTGGGAAAACATGTACTCCCTTTGCCAATAACTCAGTCGAGTCACTAAACTTTTCAATTACTGCCCATCCAATACTGTTAGTTCCCAGGTCAAGTCCTAATGCCTTCATTAATTCCTCCTTATAATATTAATACTATTTATTTTTGCCGGCTTTCTTCGTTGTGGAAACAGGCGGATTGATGCCCTCTACTCAAAACACTCTCTAATTTCGGAATATTCTGTTTGCATATATCTGTCGCTAACGGACAACGGGGATGAAACGCACAGCCGGATGGCGGATTTATTGGTGAAGGTACGTCGCCTTCTAAAATTATTCGCTTGCGCTTGCCGTCCTGGTCGATTGTCGGGATCGCCGACAATAATGCCTGCGTATAGGGATGAACCGGCGAGGCGCAGACTTCTTTTGCCGGGCCGGACTCAACTATTCGTCCCAAATACATGACCAGGATATTCTTGCTGATATGCTCGACTACCGCTAAATCATGAGCTATAAATAAAAACGCGGTTCCGGTTTTTTCCTGAATTTTGATTAAAAGATTAATTATTTGCGCCTGAACACTGACGTCCAAAGCAGAAACAGGTTCGTCCGCGATAATTATGTCCGGTTCCACCGCCAAAGCGCGGGCGATGCCGATTCTCTGCCGCTGTCCGCCACTGAACTGATGCGGATAACGATACATAATGTCCGCTTCAAGACCCACCATATCCAGCAGTTCCGCAACCCGGTCCACCCGCTGTTTTTTGTCAAAATCAGTATGTAATTGTAAAACTTCGTCAATCGCGGAGAATATTGATATTCGAGGGTTCAATGAACCATAAGGATCCTGAAAAATCATCTGAAAACTTTTCCGCGCCCCGCGAAGCTCTTTTCCACTGAGTTCGCTTAAGTCAACATCATTGATTTTAAATGAACCGCCGCAAGGCTCTTCAAGTTTGACCAAAGCACGTCCGAGCGTGCTCTTGCCGCAGCCGCTTTCCCCGACCAGCCCCATGGTTTTACCGGCTTGAATCTCAAAACTGACGCCATCTACCGCGCGGACATGTTGACGCGCTTTAAACCATCCGGCTTTAACCGGATACCAGACTTTTAAATTTTCGACTTCCAGCAATGGCATATTATTTTACCTTAATTAATGTATATTATATTTAACATCCAGATACAATTATTTCAAATCCCAATACAGGATTAAATG
>DAOWBJ010000021.1 GCA_030634125.1 Victivallales bacterium | reverse complement strand
CGGCGAAAATTGATGCCGTTGCGTTTGACAAAGTCAAGATAAATCTGCCGGTTGCCAGTGTAGGCGATGGCTTCATCTTCGTCCAGATCAATTTTCAATTGTCTTGTTTCATAGGGCGCGAGTATTTTGCCTTCGAGTTCGTCAATATGAATCTGGCAGCACACTGGACCGATCAGTTCGGACATTATCTGCTCGCTTTCGTATTCCAGTTCGGGCGTTGCGGTCAATCCTAAACGATACGGTGCCAGGGACATTGACGCGGCAGTGCGGTTTACGGCTCCGGGGAGGTGGTGGCATTCGTCAAAAATGATAAAGGCGAAACGGTTCCCGATAAATTCCATATTTATCACCGCCGAATCATAAGTTGTTACAGTAATATCGCGAATATCGCGCGAACCGCCGCCGAGCATGCCGATCTTCGTGTTAAAAAACCTTTCCAGGACACTTGTCCATTGTTGAAGTAAATCAATGGTCGGCACGACAATTAATGTTGGACGCTGAAGATAATTGATAGCCTGTACCGCTAAAAAAGTTTTACCGGAGCCGGTCGGCAAAGCGGTTAACGCGCGGCATTGGGATTCTTTCCAGCGTTCCAATGCCTGTTGTTGATGCGGGCGGGGAGAAAATTCTGTATTAAGCTTGAGTGTTAGCGGGGCAAAGTTTTTTGCCTCATCCTTATAAGCGGCATTGCATTCACGCAGAGCCAGCACCAGCGGTGCGTAAAGATAGGCCATGCAGCGATGACATGAAACGCGTTCATCATATTTGATTTGGCGCAGCAAAGGGACAGGTAATTTTTCCAGCGACAGATTTTCAAGCAGTAAAGTACCCGCGTCAAAAGCAATATTAACAGGAGTGTTACTCATAATTATAGCTTCCTTCTTACTGATTCTGACCATCTCTAATGAAAAAAATCCTCATTAAACATTTAATCATTTCGCAAAATAATGTGACTTAAAGCAGAATTAAGTAAATAGAGCCACTAAAATTTCCTTTTCAAGTTTAGTTATGCTAAAATTTTAAAAGAAGAGGTTTAAAAATTTGCCTTTCGGTGTATAGTATGGGGTAACTGTTTTTTAATGATTAGATATAGAACTATTTTGAGATAAAAAATGCGCTTTCAATGTCCTTTTTGCCGTGGAATAGTCTCGGCGAAGAACAAACAAATGGGTGAAGATGTACAATGCGGTCATTGCGACGAAATTGTATCTGTTCCCAATGCCCGTTTAGCTACAGGTGCCGTCATTGGAGACTTTGCTCTTTTAGAAGAGTTGGGTCGCGGCGGCATGGGGGTCGTATATCTGGCTCATCAAATCTCTTTGGATCGTCCCGCCGCACTCAAAATATTACAAGACTCTTATGCCAATAACGCTGAATTTGTTGTAAACTTCATCAAAGAAGCGCGTTCCGCGGCAAAATTGAATCATCCGCATATAGTTCAAGCCTACGCCGTCGGTGAAGATGAAGGTATTTTTTATTACGCGATGGAGTATATCAACGGCGAGACAATGAAGGATGTTTTGAAGCGCGATAAGATTATCCCTATTGATAAAGCTGTAACCATTATTCAACAAATTGCTGAAGCCCTTGACTGCGCGTGGAAAGAACAGAAATTGATTCACCGTGATATTAAACCGGATAATATCATACTCGCAAAGAACAACCGCGCGAAACTCGCCGACCTCGGTCTTTCCCGGGTCGCGGGTGATGTTGATGATGAGGATGAAGATGAAATTATGGGTACTCCGCAATATATCAGCCCGGAACATCTTACCGGCGCGCCAATGGACGTCCGTAGCGATATTTACAGCCTGGGAGCGACATTCTATCAATTTGTTACCGGCAGATTCCCTTATGAAGGCCGTACCGCTAATGAAATTGCCCGCAAACATCTTGAAGCATCTCTGGTGCCGCCGCAATTAGTAAATTTAAAGGTGCCTGAAGCAATTGGACAGATCATCATGAAAATGATGAAGAAAAATATCAGTGAGCGTTATCAGGACGCTGAAGAATTAGTTGAAGATTTACGTCTGTTCAGACGTGGTAAATTATCATCCACCAAGGCTGTTCCAAAAGTTTTTTCCACCAGGACACGCGGTGTACCACGAATAAAAGGTAAGTCTCCTGATGATAAGAGTCAGCCAACGGGTATGAATTTAAACACCACGAGCACCGGGGTGCAGCCTCTTTATACCGCGTCAGTCGCTTCCACGACCACCGGCTTGCTTTTTTCCGACGAACTTGAAAGTACATTTAAAAAACCGAAAAAGAAATTAGTCATATATTCTGCTCTGATGATTATGTTTATTGTGTTCATTGGAGCAGCATTGATGTGGTTTTACATACTTCCCATGAGCGAGGAGGATGTCGAACCGGTTACTCCGGCGATTCCTTTGCCGACTCAGAGGACTTTCCGGCAGGAATTTATAAACGCGATAAACGGGGTAATGGAGGACTGCAAGAATAAAAAATGTGATAAGATGACATTTTTGACGAGAACTGATGCTATTTTTAAAGAATTCCCTCACGTGCTGGCGGGTAAAGAACAGAAGAAAGTTGACAAGCTTTTGGCAATATATATACCCATAGATGAGGCAAATAGAGTTATTCCGACCCGTTTGAAATTGCATAAAAAACATCTGGCTGTTATTGCGGACCGTAAAAATAAAATCAGGATGCTGAAGATACAAAAGGCAAAAGCCGCAAAAGCGGCAGAGGCGCTTAGAATCAAATTGGAAAAAGAAGAGGTCGAGCGCCAACGTAAATTGTTGATTAAGCAGCGTGAAGAAAGAATTCTAAAACTTAAAACAGAAAAACGCATAGCAAAATACAGGAAAAGCATCGCTAAGCATAAAGCTATGATTATTTATAATTTCTTTGAATTTGCCGGATTGAAAAAATATGCGGCTGCTGAAAAAATGTTCGCGAAAGCGATAAGCGAACCTGCAAAAGTGAAAAAATTAACTAAAACGGAAAGGGCTTTGGCGAAATCTTTATCCGATTATGCCGTGCAGTTGAAAAAAGCGTTTAAGAAAGGTCGGGAAGTTAATAATTATTTTACTACAAACAATGATAAATTAGTTGGTTCCGGGATAGAGTTCGGGAGACGCAAATATGGTCATATCAAACAGATAAAGGATGGAACTATATATTTTAAAATGGCGGACGGAAGCATTGTGAAGCAAAAAATAAATGACTTTACAAAATATTATTTGTACAGATACTATAAAAAAGTTATTAAAAAACTAAAGCTTAAAAATGACTATTTTTACTATTTACTGTTTAACAGGCTTTTCAATAAAGATATCGAAAAGTATGTACGAGACCCATTCTGGAAAAAGGAATTAATAAACATAGAAACAGAATATTTCAAACAGAAATTAGATAAATCAACTCCCGAAGATCGGGAATTATTGAAGAGTGAATTTAGAAAGCTTGAAGCGTTTAAAAAAGCTCTCGGCAAATAAAATTTAGCACGAATTCAGGATATTATGAAAATTATACATTTCTCGGATCCACACGCGGGCGGGCCGGCTGAAGACTGGATGGCTTACCTTGATAAGCGCTGGGTCGGAGTTTTTAATTACTGTTTCCGCCGTCAGTTTGTTTTTAATATAGAACGCCTGCAGCAGGTCGTCAGTTATATTCTTGACACTAAACCAGATGTCGCGGTTTGCACCGGAGACTTGACCTCTACCGGGCAGCCCGGGGAATTCGATAAAGTTATTTCAATACTAAAACCATTGCGCGATTCAAAAATACCGGTATTGTATGTGCCCGGCAACCATGACTACTATGTAAAAAGAAAAAAATGTGTTACGGCAATGCGGGAGATGGTATCCTGGTTTACGCGGGGACGTTATGATTTTGACGATATGCCCCTGTCCCTTGATTTTGGAGAGTGTGAATTTCTTCTGATAAATACAAGCTTCCCCTCAAATCTGCTTTGCTCATGGGGATTTGTCAAAGCTGATACCCGTGAATTTCTCCTTAATCATTGTTCAAAAGAAAAAACGAAACCGAGAATTTTAATTTCACATTATCCGATAATTGAGGATAAGCCAATTTTGCGGACGCGGCACCGCCTGTTCGGACAGAAGGAAATTGTGAAGATGCTTGCTGACGGAAGAATTGACCTTTCCCTGTGCGGACATGTTCATTTTCCTTATAAAAAAATTGATGAACGCGGGCGCGGCGAGAACTGTTCCGGGTCGATTACCCGCAACGGGGCATTTTCAGATATTGAATATAATCAAACAAATGATATTTTTAATTTTAAAGAAATGACTATAAATCAGTAAACACTGATAACTGGTAACTGAAAAATATGTGGATATAACTATGACTATAAGTTTTCTTAAAAGGAGTCAGCTTTATTTTATATTTTCATTTTTAGGAGCCATAATTCCAGGCACCTTACTGCTGAAATCACCCTGGGTAACTCACTCCGGCGGAGCATTGCAATGGATTGACGCTTTGTTCATATCAACTTCAGCGGTATGTGTTACCGGTTTGGTTACGGTAACGACTTCAGGATTCAATCTCGCGGGACAGTTGATTATTCTGACTTTGATTCAAATTGGAGCTTTGGGAATCATGACCCTTACCGCTTCGATAATTGTGTTGATGGGGCGCAAGATGAATTACAGCAATACCATGATGCTGTCAAATATAAGTGATAGTTTCCCTTTGAAAAGAGTTGATTCTTTACTGCGGACGATTCTGACCTATTCAATAATTATTGAATCTGTCGGCTTTGTTTTGTTAAGTTACGGCTTTTTGCTCGATGGCAGATATGATTTTGGCCAAGCGGTATATTTAGCATTGTTTCATTCGATTTCGGCATTCTGTAATGCCGGATTCAGTACCTTTGATACAAGTCTGGCAGGAATGTCTCCATTTATCAAAGTAGTAGTTTCTTTATTGATTATTCTCGGCGGACTCGGGGTTTATGTTATATATGAACTCTCGCATCTGTCTCATAAACATTTCCTGCGCATTCATACTCGACTGGTTTTGATAAGTTCACTTATTTTAATCGTTTTCGGCACGATCAGCTTTAAAGTTCTTGAGTACCGTGGAGATATCCCGATAAGCTGGCTGGACGCTTATTTTCAATCAGTAACCGCGCGTACTGCCGGATTTAACACAATTCCCATGAGTGAGTTTGCTTTGCATCCCGGCTCTATCATTATTTTAATCGCCTTTATGCTGATTGGAGCTTCACCCGGTGGTACCGGCGGCGGCATGAAGACAACCACGGCGGCACTGGTTTTCATATCTCTTTACAATACTTTTAAAGGAAATAAGAAAGTCTTATTGTTTAATCGGGAAATATGTCAAAACAATGTCTTAAAAGCTTTCACTATTATGTTTACTTTTATCGCGATCAGTATAGTCGCGGCGACCTGGTTGACGGCAACAGATGATGCTTCTTTGGGGGCGGCATTTTTTGAGGTTGCTTCGGCTTTGGGAACGGTTGGTTTATCGCTGGGAATCAGCGCGAACGCCACTGCCGCGGGCAAAGTTATTTTAATAATTTGCATGTTTGTCGGAAGAATTGGTCCCTTTACAATGTTCCTGTTCTTGTTAGGCAGAGAAAAATCAAGTCGCTTAGAATATCCTGAAGAAAGAATGATTTTAGGTTAAAAACAAATATGGAGTTAGTCTTATGAAAAATATTTTTGCGGTAATGGGTTTAGGAACTTTCGGATCAAAATTAGCCTTGGAGTTAAGTCAGGCGGGACATTCAGTAGTTGCGATAGACCGCTCTAAAACTATAGTAAACGATATTAAGGACAAAGTTGCGGAAGCTGTAATCGCGGACGTAACAAACCCGGATACGGTCAGGGAAATAGATGTACAAAAATTTGACACTGTGATTTTGGGCATGAGTTCACATTTCGAAGATTTGATTTTAGCTCTTACTCTGGTAAAACAGGAAGGCGCGAAAAAAATTATTGCGAAAGCTAATACTGACTTGCAAAAACGTATTTTATTACGTCTGGGTGCTGATGAAGTAATTCAACCTGAACAGGCCGTAGCTGAACGCTTATCCAAACGTTTGTCAATGAGTAATATTTCCGATATGTTCGCTTTTAAAGGTTCAACCATAGCCGAGGTCAAAGTACCGGCGTCATTAAGTGGGAAAAGCATTCGCGAGCTGGATGTACGTCAAAAATACAATATTTCTATTTTGCTGATCAAAAAGCCCGGTAAAGAAGTTGAAAATATCTGGAATCCAGACATAATCCTCGAAGAAGGAGACGAACTAACCATCATCGGAGAAGAAAAAAGCATAATAAAGGTATTCCAGAAATAATTAATTTTAACCATGAAACACACGAAAGTTAAACATTACTCTTCGACATTACTTCTTTTTTGTGTTTTTGAGCGATTTTTTGAGCAGCCGCGTAAACTTTTCCGCGCATTTCTAATGGGAAAATTATTTGCGCCATACCAGCTTGATATAGCGTCCATTGAATGACTTCGTGTTCAGGCATTGCGGGGATTGTTAAGAGTATTTGTTTGTCATTAAGTTTTTTAAAACTTTGATCTTTGTGTAAAGGGCTGGCTTCAAGATAATTTTTAATGCTATGATTGCAGATTATTTTTATGTTTGCTATTTCGTCATAATCTAAAAATTTGTCCTCATTTAAATCGTTTATGATTTTACTGTCGGGAGTGAAATATTTTTCTTTTTTTGTTACCGCAAGTATGCGGTGAATGGCAAAATTGCGAATCTCATTCCTTAATAGGCATCTGGCTTTTGTATACCAGGAATTGCTGTAATATACTAAAGTGTGAGGTTCAATCAAGCGAATTGTTTCCAAGTCGTTAATGGTATGGTATTTGATTTCTACAACTTCATGGTTTTGCCAGCAGGAGAAAATCGACATAAAAATTTCAGCGGTAATATTGGCTTTTAAGCCGGGAATGACGGTTAGTGAATTTATAATGGCTTTGTCTAAAAAGTCTGGATTGTTGTAGGTTAGCTGGAAATCAACAGCCTGCCGGATACTTGTTTTTAAAGGTTCAGGGAAAATTTCTTCTGCCAGTCTTGCGCCTAAAACCATCGCGAGCATTTCGTGTTCTTCAAACAATACCGGACAATCAAAATTCCAACCATGATGTTTCAAGTAATAACCGTTTTTACCCCAGTTAAACTCTACTGGACAGTTAAAGTCATTCTGTAAAGTTTTTATATCACGCCTTATGGTTTTGGCTGAACACGCTATATTCATATTGTTTTCAATATCCAGCTTGCGGAAGTCGTCGACTAGCGTATTGCAATTTGGATAACGGTTTTCTTTCAGCTGCGCGGCGATCTTCAATAAACGCTGTAATTGTTTTTTTCCTATGCCCATGTTTTTCTCCAGTTGATAAATTAATTTAGTTTAAATTTAATATAATACAACAGCCCGGACAAAATTTGTCCAAGGTGAGAAGCTATAGTGATTTTTATCGTCAAAAATTTTAAACACAAAACTGGAGAAGCTAAAATGAAAGGTCTAACAACTGTAATCACAATCGTATTGGGAATGATGTTATTTCAATGTAACAGCATGGCGGAAGAAAAGAAAACTGTTGATGTTTCAACTCAGCTTGCCAATGCACAAGCGGCGTTGAAACAAATCAAAACTGAACTTGAATTGGCAAAGACCAAATTACAGCTTAAAGATAAACAAATGGAGTTGTTGACTCAAAAGTTTGTTGCGCTGCACAAAAAGCTTGCGTCAAACTCAAGAAAACGTTCTACAAGCCGGAGCAAGTCCACTCGGACGGCTCAATCTCACGCGGCTAGTCAAGCTGCCGCAAAAAAATTGCAAAAACAACAACAGCGAAAACAGCATGCTCGAAAGATTAAATACTATGAATCTGAAAAAACGGAAATATATAAAAGAATTCGAGCCGCGGAAAAAGAGTTAAAATATGCACGGGGAATAATAAAAAAAGCAAACAGGCAATCCAGAGTTAGTCAATGCAAGAGCACATTGAGAAAACTTTATTCAAAGAAGGATTCACTAAATTCAACTATAAAAAAACTAAAATATAAAATATATTGAGTGAAAAAATCCTTAGCATTGTGCTGAATCCCGGTAAATTTGATTCTACCGGGATTTTAGTCTAAAATTAGCAAAATAATCCTGCCGTTTGGAGATTATCATTTGCTTTGTGCTGATTATACTATATTTTAAGTACGCGGGGTGTGGTTTTAGATTTATGCTGTAAATCTCTTCCTACCGAATGTTTATTAAATGCCGTGAAAGGGGAAATGCAAAATATTTTTATATGAATTGACGAAATATTCGATGAGATTAATGGCAAAAAAGAAAACCTGATTGAAGAAGTTGAAGCCAGAATGAAACAAAGTCTATAGAAGAATAATTTATTTATTATTAAATGGATCATTAACTAAGGATTTAGGAAACAGGGAAATGAGTTTACGAAAAGGAAAAACTAAAGACATTTTATCTAGCTCTATTGATTCTGCTCTTTTGGCTGTTGAAATATATAATAAACCTAGGACAACTTTTAGAGTCGAAGCATATGTGACTTTAATGATTATTGCATGGACAAAACTATTTCATGCATATTTCAATAAAGCAAATGGAGATACATATTACTATAAAGATAATAATGGTAGATTCAGTAGGGTAGATGGAGAACGTAAGGCATGGGAACTAAAAACCTGCATAAAAGAATTTACAGATTTATCTGAGCCAATCAAAGCAAATTTGAATCTATTTATCAAATTGAGAAATAAAATAGAACATCGACATGTTGATAAAAGAGAGCTTGAAATACTTCTTTTTGGAGAATGTCAAGCATTACTCAATAACTACGAAAGTTCTATAATAGCCTTGTTTGGAGAACAATATTCTATAAACGAAAGTTTAGCGTTTTCTTTGCAGTTTTCTACAATGCGAGATTTGTCACAAATGAAAGCAGGCAAGAAGGCATTATCATCTGAATATAAAGATATCAAGTCCTTTATTGATAAATACAGGTCAACTTTAGCTGATGATATTTTTAACTCACAGGAATTCAGTATAAAGTTAATTCAAATTCCTAAAATAAGCAATACAAATAGAGGTGACATTGCTATTGAGTTTGTTAAGTGGAATGAACTTGACGATGCAGACAAAGCGAATTATGATAAAATAACAACCCTTATCAAGGATAAGATTCATTATAAAGAGACTATAAATCCAGGAAAGTTAAAACCAGGCGAAATAGTTGACTTAGTAAAAGATGCAGATTTAGATTTTAATCATTATAATCATAAATGTTTTTATTCTGTTTTTAGCATTAGACCTCGTGATAATAACAGTGATTCACCATTTGATACAAATGTAAAATACTGTCATTATGATAGTACTCATAACGACTATGTTTATCAAGATCAATGGGCTGATTTTATTGTTAATTGTCTCTCTGAAAACAAAACAACATTAAAAGAAATTAAAGAAAAATACGATAATAATGAATATTATAACATATACTGCTTTAGGTTGAGTTCTTAACTTTATAAATAATTTTTGAAATAATCCCGGAGGGATTAAATGTTAATAGCCGTAGGTAGAACCTACGGATTGAATGTAAAAACGAATCCAACCCCGAATGGGGTTGAACAATTGAAAAATACGAAAAGATAATTCAACCCCATTCGGGGTTGGTTACTTCTTGAATAATGTTCCACGGGTTTTACCCATGGCTATTAAAATTATACCCCATCCGGGGTAAGAAAAAAGATGAATAAATGGTAAAAAGTAAATATTTTGAACTAAGAGAGTATAAAAGAATACCTATAGTTCTTAAATAAGGATTAATTATGGCTAAAAAACAGAAACTTGAATTGACTTGGATTGGGAAGGATAAACAGCCTGTTCTTGAACCTCGGATATTGATTGAAGACCCGGATAAGTCTTACGGCGACAGCCATACGGGAAATATGCTCATTCACGGTGACAACCTCCTCGCCCTAAAAGCCCTTGAACAGGATTATGCAGGAAAAATCAAATGTATTTACATTGACCCGCCATACAATACCGGTAACGCTTTTGAACACTATGATGATATGCTTGAGCATTCACAGTGGTTAAATTTAATTCAGCCAAGGCTGGAAATACTTCACAAGCTACTAAGTAATGATGGTTCTATTTGGATTTCTATTGATGATGACGAAAGCCATTATTTAAAAGTTCTTTGTGACATGATTTTTGGAAGAAAGAATTTTATCAATAATGTAATATGGGAAAAGAAGTTTTCTCCACAAAATGATGCAAAATGGCTTTCTGACAGTCATGACCATATCCTTGTTTATGCCAAAAATAAAGATATTTGGAGACCAAATTTAATGCCACGAACCGCTGAAATGGATTCGAGGTATAAAAATCCTGATAATGACCCGAGGGGTGCTTGGACTTCATCTGACTTGACCGTCCGAACATATAATGAAGCTTGTGATTATATAATAAAAACTCCTTCAGGGAAAGAACATAAACCACCAGCATCACGTTGTTGGGGTGTCTCAAAAGATAAATTTGATGAATTAGTCAATGATAATAGGATATGGTTTGGAACGACTAAAGCCAATATGCCTCGTATTAAAAAGTTTCTCTCAGAAGTAAAAGGTGGAATTACATCAATGACTATTTGGAAACATACAGAAGTTGGACATAATCAAGATGCAAAAAAGGAAGTCAAGGCATTTAACGTCTCTGATGTTTTCACTACACCAAAACCAGAACGCTTGCTTGAGCGGGTTTTAACCTTAGGGACTAATGAGGGCGATATAGTTCTCGATTCGTTTTTAGGTTCGGGAACTACTGCGGCGGCAGCCCATAAAATGGGCAGGAAATGGATAGGAATTGAACTGGGCGATCATTGCGATACGCATTGCGTACCGCGTTTAAAACAGGTTTGTGACGGAACTGATCAGGGCGGAATTTCAAAATCTGTTGAATGGAAAGGCGGCGGCGGTTTTAAATATTATGAACTTGCCCCCAGCCTTTTGAATCAGGATAAATACGGCAACTGGATAATTTCCAAGGAATATAATCCTGATATGATAGCTTCGGCAATGGCTAAGCATGAAGGATTCAAGTATTGTCCCTCCGAAGAAAGCTACTGGAAACAGGGGAAATCAAGCGAAAAAGATTTTATTTTCACTACAACGAACATGCTTACGATGCAGAATTCAGACCGTATTCATGAGGATATGAAAGAAGATGAAAGTCTGCTTATCTGCTGTAAAACCTACGGGCAGGGCTGTGATGATAAATATACAAATATTACTATCAAGAAGATACCGCCCATGCTTCTCGGGCGTTGTGAGTTCGGCAAAGAAGATTACAGTTTAAATATTGTAACAATGCCGACCGACCCCGATTCCCCCGAATTTAAGCCCGCCGGCCCGCCGGAAACGATTAAGATGAAACGGCAGAAAGAGCTAAATGACTTACAGCCGGACTTGTTTGGCAATACAGGGGAGAATGGAAATGCCTGATAAGAGTCTTAATCCAAAACCTGCCTATGTGTTTCTTGATG
>DAOWBJ010000094.1 GCA_030634125.1 Victivallales bacterium | reverse complement strand
AATTAACGTTTTCTGATAAAAGTGCCACCTTTTATGCATTTTAGCAAGCCCAATACGAATTTATTTCACTGATTATTAAGCCTTTTGCAAAAGTGGGACAGGCTCTATATATATCGGGGCAGTCCCTAAAGAATCAACAATATTACTTGAAAGCATACCAAGCACACTTTTGAAACTTTCCCCCGCCGGCACAAAGTCCGGGACAATAAATGTAAAAATAATTGACAATCCCAAAAAGGAAACGCCCGCCGCAGCGAATATTAAAAACTAAGATAAAGAAAATTCAAACAACAAAAGAATTAGATTTTAAGCCGGACTAACCCCCGGCTTTTTTGCCTGTGTCCGTCCATGCTGGTCCGTGTCTATCCGTGTTTCTTTCCCGGCGCTATTCCAAAAAACTTCTTAGCATCGGCATTCGTGGCGTTTCCCCGGTAATGCTCGTACAATATAGACACATCGCCCCGCTGTGTCAAGAGCGTTGCGGTCTTGCCTGCGTCCTCTTTTAGAGCTACATGATAACTGCAAAAACTATGCCGTAAGGCATTCTTAGGCATGGTTATATTTGCTTTTTTTGCGACTTTGGCGCGGAGTGTATCCCATCGGTGCTTTTTAATTTCAAAGCCACCCGGCGCGTTTTTCTTCGCCCATTCAAGCCAATGCCATAAGGTTGGTTCATGCCCGTCCAGGTAGACCCGGCGTTTATTTTTGGCGATGTAGGCTTGTATAGTTATGCCGTGCTGCTTAAAATCAATATCCTTGACCGGCAACCGGGCACAGGCAGACGAGCGCAGACCGGCAAAGCAATTCAAAGCCAGGTAAGCAACGGTTTTAGGATGATACTTAACGGCAGTTTCAAAAAGCTTCTTAACCTGATCAACAGTTAAAAATTTAATTTCCTTCGTAATTACGTCGGGTATCGGGGCGCTTTTAAACGGGTTACTAGTATATATACTTCTTCGCCATGCACCAGTTGCAAAAGCCGTTAAAAGTCTTAGCGTGAGTTCTGATCGTAACCGCAGCAAAGCCGTCTTGATTCAATTCAAGTATCCATTTATGACAAACAGGTTCTTTCCAGTCATCGAATAAAACGGGCAGAGCGTTCCAACCGCGTTTCAGGATATTTTTAATTGCCCGGATATAATTATCATCCCGACCAAGCATAGCCTTTTCTTTGAGATATTCATCAATAGCACCCTGCGGGCTGATATCAACACGCTTAGTTTTTTCCGCATATTCCTTACATGCTAAAATTACATCGTGAGTATTGCTGACTATTTCGAGGGCTTGTTTAATAGTGGCAGCTTCTTCGCTTGATAAACTCAATAATGAACTTCCCATCTTTCTTTCTTTTTTGAGAAGTTCTTTATAATAGTCATCCCGGACGCTTTTATTTTTAAAAAACTTAAATTTCCTTTTTCCGTCCACCGACCATTTTATACCATACGGCGAGGGTCTGTCTATTCTATCATATTTTTTTACCGCCATAATAAAATCCCTCTTTGGGGTTGCTTTTGGTTGCACTTGGTTGTCATATTATATACCCTTTTAGCCCTTTTTGCAACCCCTTTAGCCAGTTTTGCAAGCTTATTTTAAATTTGGAAACTGTTTATGGTAAGCAGCTTGAGCGAGAAAAACAAAAATAACAAAAAATAAGCAATGGAGGCGGGGGGAGTCGAACCCCCGTGCTGAAAGAGTGAAAAGAGGACTTCTACATGCATAGTTCATCTTTAGAGTTTATCGTCCTTTTGCTATGCCAATGAACAGGGCTCACATCCAGACTAGCCTTTGTTAGATCTTACCTAAAACCAAAAGACCAGGTTTTGAGGCCAGGGCGCTTGATGACGCCTCTACCCTCTTAGCGTCCATCAGAGGAGAGACGTAGCAGAACTATGCTGCTAATGCGTATTGTTCTTCAGCAATTAATATTGCAATCGATGATTAACGAGGCCAACGATTATCCTCGGCATGCCATCAACTAGTAGCTAATCCAGTCGAATCCAGTTCACCCCCATGTAAAAAACCATAGAAGAACTTGGCTATATATAATATACTCCCAAATAAACGTTTTTGCAAGTGGATTTGAGGAAAGAATATGGACTGATGATAATACTTACAACCACTTGCAGCTATTGCAGTCGGATTGACATTTTTCGCAGTATTCCCGGTAAATGTGAATTAAGCCTTGGCGGGCGGCTGCGGAATTTAAAACTTCGCGCTTCTGCCTGGAATCTTTGAACCATAAATCCCCTGCCCGCTTGGTAATGGCGTTTTCCTGAGTCGCGGGTAAAATTTGCCATGATTTTTCTATTTGTCTGGTTACATATTGGGGGTTTTTAAAAATATCGAAGTTCGTCATTGCGTAAATTGCTGGAAATATCACGTTTACGGCTACTTCTAAAACAAAACTTTTGCCGCTGATTTTTGCGGCCGAACTCTTTTTTGTATTGAAATTGACAAAATTATCCCATAAATCATCCGTAACTTCAAGCTTTTTCGTTATGTGTTCGACTAACTCCCCGGGAGATGATTTCTCAGTATATTTTCCCAATTCTTTGAGCGGAGTGTCACCGAATTGACGCATCCAGTTAACTAACACGGCTAATCGGCGTTCTGGTGAATTCGTTGGTCGCCCTCCTGATTTCCAGGGGATTGGATTATTGCTTTGGAGACGTATTCGCCACCAGTTGTTCCAGCGGAATTTTGCGAAATCTTTTATTTCAGGATGAATTTTATCTGTTATCAAATCCGGCAATAATCCTGATTCACCCCACAAAATATCCTCAAAATTGCTTTTGCGAATGTTTTCTGGATAAGATAAAAAACGTTTAAATAAAAGCTTGAACGCTGAACTGTTTTGTTTGTAGCCGGCCGCTTCAAAGAGAAAACGCCAAAAGCCCTGCTCTGTTCCTTCAAGCAAAATTTGACGCAAAAAACGTTTGGATTTTTCTTTGAATCGGTGCGCTCCGGCTTTGAGGAAAAGTTTGCGGGCATCCTCTATTTCAAGAGAAAAAAGGGCTTCCGCGCATTTGCCTTTTACATCTTTATTTACAACATCTTCTGTTTGTTGCAAAACCAGCATTGGCGGCAATAATTCACGCTTAGTCTGGTTAAGATCATTTTCGCAGACTACATGCAGGATCACATTTGAATAAGCACTGTCATGCTGGTGTTGATGAGCAAACCAGTCTGAGGCTCGCATGTGGAGCTCTATATCGCCTTTGAGTTTGTTGTCGCCGAGTTTGATCGCGGCATTCTTGAAGTCAGGTCCGCTTTCGTGATTCCAGAAACCAGCCGAACGGATAATCAGCGGAATATTAGCTTCAGTATAAAATCTTTCTGATACATCCAGACCATTCCAATACTTCTGCATAGCAAGTTCGGAACTGAATTTTTGCGAAGTTCTCCCCATATTATCTCCTCAGATATATTAAATATCGAACATCGAATTTATTAACGAATTGCTCGCGTCATCCATATAAAACCACCAATATATAAAATAATCCCAAGAAACATTAGAATCATTGGAAATAATGCTGTTCTAATGGAAATATCAAATCCAGTAAGGTAAATAAATGAGGGCAATCGACTACCTCCAATAACACCATCAGGTTGTTTTTGGAAACATGAAAGCAGTGAAATAATAACAATAATCATGCCTGGTAAAAGTCCAATGGCTGAAATCATAAGTAGGACAAGTCTCGGTTTCATTTTTTACGCCTCTCTAACAAGTTATTATTAATATTATTCTAAAATATATGATTTTATAGAATATACAAACTTGAATTAAATATTTTGAAGTTCCCCTACAGGGAACGATTCAGAGGGGGCATGATACCCACGGCACTGCCGTGGGCTACGATAAGAATCCCTTTTAGGGATTTAGATGCCGGTCTGGCGACCAGCGCTCCCAGCTTTTTTATTCGATGTTCGATGTTGAACGTTCGATGTTCGGTGTTCAAGCTTTTTATCGTCGCGGACGCCTTCCCGGTTTTGAATGACTGCGGTTTCCGTCTTTTTGGGGCAGTACAAAAATTGATTTTGCGGGTCTTGGCGGCATTTCAAGCATTTCATCCGGCGGCATAACGCATTTAGCCGGTTCGTCCAGTAATTCCTCAATTATACCCAATGAATAAGCCCCGTATTCACATACGAAACTAATCGATTTGCCTTTTTTGCCGGCTCTGCCGGTACGCCCGATGCGGTGGACATAATCCTCCGCGCGTTCCGGTAAATCATAATTGATCACGATAGACACATCATCGACATGAATACCGCGTGCCGCGACGTCAGTGGCTATCACAATTTTTTGTTTCCCCGAACGGAAACGTTCAAGGATTTTCATGCGTTTGGGCTGCGGAACGTCTCCTGACAATAAATCACAATCAATACCATAGCGTTTTAAGTCTCTGTAAATGTCAAAATTTTTGCTTTTCATGTTACCGAAAATCAACATGCGTTCAAAATCTTTATTTTTTATAATCCAATGCAGCACAGCAAATTTTTCATTGAGAGCCACGGTGTAGAAGTTTTGTTCTATCAAATCGGTAACCAGTTTATCGCTTTCACTTTCAACCTGAACAGGATCTACAAGCCAGGCGTCAGCCAAGCTCAGGATTTTATCTTCGAGAGTCGCGCTGTAAAGCAATGTCTGGCGTTTATCTTTGCCCGGGAGTTTGTTTATGATACGCCGCACGTCCGGGATAAATCCCATATCCAGCATGCGGTCAGCTTCATCTAAAACTAATACTTCTGTTTCAGACAAATTCAGATGACGGCTGGTGGAATAATCAATTATCCGCCCCGGAGTACCGATTAAAATATCAATTGGTTTATTTAACATATCCCGCTGTTTGCGGTGATCCATGCCGCCGAAAACCACTAAATTATTCATTTTAGTGAATAATGAGATTTGTTCAGCGTCTTTATAAATCTGCATTGCCAGTTCACGGGTTGGCGCCATAATCAATGCCCGGCAAGTTCCAGGTTTACGATTTTCTCTAGGTTCATTAAGAAATTTACTGAAAGTAGCGGCGAGAAACGCGGCGGTTTTTCCTGTACCGGTTTGCGCTTTACCGGCGGTATCACGTCCGTCAATAAGGAACGGCAGGGATTTTGCCTGAATCGGAGTACAATATTCAAATCCCATTTTCTGAAGTCCGAATAAGACATCTTCGTGTAATTTCAAATCAGTAAAACGTGTTTTGTCTTTGAGTTCAGGATAAACTATTAATTTTTCAGGTTTTGTCGGAACTTTCTTTTTGTGTTCTATAATCGCCGGTTTGTGTACTTTTTTAGCCACCGGTTTATCTTTAATCGTTTTTTTAATCGGTTTTCGATGCTGTGTTTTTTCTGTTTCCTGATGTGGTTTCGATTTTATTTTGTTGTTTTTCTTCGACCTGCTTCTCATTGCGGCATGAGCTTCCCGCTCTGAATGCGGCGATGAAGTTTTCTGTTTTCCGCTCAAAAGATTTTTAATAAGTTTAATCAATGTGTTTTTTACCTTGTTTTAATTATAAAATTTGACTACATACAGTAGGTCAACTAGGAATATATTCAAGTCCCAAGCTACATATATAATGAATATTAGTCATTATTCAACTAGAAACTTAATTTCGCAAAAATCAAATGATTTTATTGTTGAATCTTTTGTAAATTCGACTAATTGATACTACCTTACAATTATAAATACGATAAAATAATAAGCACGGGAGTTTGTCATGTCACTGTGAGGCGGACGGTTCAGCACTCAAGCTGATAAAGAATTAAGCGAATTTTCGGAATCAATATCATTTGACAAAAGACTTTATAAATACGATATCACGGGCAGTAAAGCTCATTCTGCCATGCTTGCGGCACAAGGTATTATTCCGCGGGAAACCGCGGACGCAATCGCACTAGAGCTGGATAAAATTGAGAAACGTATTGACACAGGTGATTTTACTTTCTCCGCTGAGCTCGAAGACATTCACATGCACATCGAAAGCGCTCTCATAGAAAAACTCGGAGATGAAGGCGCCCGTGTTCACAGCGCCCGCAGCCGTAACGACCAAGTCGCGCTCGACATCCGCCTTTACCTGCGCGATGTTGTCGCCGAAATAGCCGAAATGATTCGTGATTTCCAACGCGCGCTCGTTGAACAAGCCGACTCAAACGGCGATGCTATCTTGCCGGGATTCACCCACTTACAGCATGCTCAACCTGTCTTATTCGGACATCACTTGCTAGCTTATGTCGAAATGCTTGACCGTGACGTCGAGCGTCTAAATGACTGTGCCAAAAGGATTAATGTCATGCCTTCAGGTTCCGGCGCGCTGGCTGGTTCAACTTTAAAAATTAATCGTGAAATGGTTTGCGAAAGCTTGAATTTTTCACGAGTTACCCGCAACAGCATGGATGCTGTTGCCGATCGTGATTTCGCGATTGAATTAATCAGCAATCTGGCGATTTTCGCAATGCACGTTTCACGTTTATCCGAGGATATTATCCTGTGGTGTTCGCAGGAATTCAATTTTATCGAACTTGACGATGCGTTCTGCACCGGCTCAAGCTTGATGCCGCAAAAGAAAAATCCTGATATCGCCGAACTCTCCCGCGGTAAAACCGCACGGGTTTACGGTTCGCTGACCACGATTTTGACATTATGCAAAGGTCTGCCGTTAACCTATAACCGCGACATGCAGGAAGATAAAGAACCATT
>DAOWBJ010000033.1 GCA_030634125.1 Victivallales bacterium | reverse complement strand
TATTCTGTCTTTCTTTTTCGTATTTCTTTGTGTTCTCAATTAAATTTTAAAATGTGTAATTCTCATATTTCTTTCATTTTATGCTTGATTTTCAGCTTATGGGAGACTATGTTTAGTTATGAAAAATAGTCTAAAAAGAACGCTTCAAAGAGGTGCCACTTGGTGCCGTTTTAAGACTTAAAAGTACCGAAAAGTACCATTTTTTGAAGATTATTTTTTTGTTACAAAGATGTATCAAATTAGATATTTTTGTGTTTAATAAGTCACATGTGAATAATTTTTGAGGACAGTGAATAGTTGCAATAGACTCCGACAGCTGGCTCCATTTTTACCCTCAAAAGGGTGCCAAAAAAATTCTGGTAATAATGGATGCTTGTCAATATCTGAAATACATGAAGTTTTGGACTCTGACGAATATAACATTTAACAATTTTACGGATTTACGAAAAAATTGATCCCAAAGCATGAACTTAGGCGAACGTCGCCCTCGGTATTTTTTAATAAAAAACCGCTTGTGCTTAGTCTTTTTGGTGCTATCTTAAACTCTTGATAAAAACAGGATTATAAATAGTGAATACATATCAAATATATACTGCAGCCTTAATTGCCTGCGGGCTTGCTTCGCTGGCGACGGCACTCTGGGCTGGACGGATGAATTTAACGCGTCTTCCTAAATGGGAGAGTTTGCCCCGAAATAGAAATATTGGCGTGGTTTTAGTATTTTTGTGCTTGTTGTGGTGCGTTCCGCAGGCAAAACCTATTGTCTGGGACTGGATGCTGCCCTGGCTTTATCCTCTGGCAATTGCTTTCAGTATTCTCGGTTTCATGTTTCTGGACTATTTGTTTTCGCGCGCGATTGGCGGATTCTTCATTTTGCTGACTTATTATTTTGTCCATGAAGCTTTTACCTTTCATACTCCGGTATTGGCATTATTTGCGATTATGTGCTGGGCTTTGGGGATTTTGGGATTGTTTTTTTCCGGCAAACCTCATTTATTCCGCGACTTTATCCGCAAGCTGGCGAAATCCGCATGTATCCGCTATACGGCTGCGACTTACTTTGCCGCTTATGGCGTGTTGTGTTTGACACTTGGGATTATCCACGCGTTTCGAGGTTAGTAGATATGATACCCTTTGACATAAATGAATTCTGCGCGCAGTGCAATGTCGCCGAACCTGCGGATTTTACTTCTAAAATGACCCGGCTTTATGATTTGCTGCTCAAGACTAACCGGGAAATCAATTTAACGCGCATTCAGTCGGAAGAAGATTACTGGATAAAACATGTGGCTGATTCTCTGGCGATAGCTCGATATTTTCCGCAATTAAGTGATAAAAAACTTGCCGTTGCGGATATTGGCTGCGGGGCGGGTTTCCCGTCTTTGGTGCTGGCGGCGGCTTTTAGCAATTTACGCATAACGGCGATAGATTCGATTGGGAAAAAAACCGCTTTTGTTGAATCCGCCGCGCGCGAACTGAATTTAAATAATCTGGAAGTTATTACAGGGCGCAGCAAAGAGTTGAACAGAAAAGCAGAGTATATCGAGCGTTTTGATATTGTTACCGCTCGTGCGGTAAGTGATTTGCGCACTCTCTTTAAAGAAGCGAGAAAATTTATCAAACCCGGCGGACAGTTTATTTTCTTTAAGACCCCGGAACAAGCTGAAATTGAAGTCCCGCAAGTAAGACGGGACAAAAAAAAATATTCGCTTACCTGGAAGCAAAAAGAAGTTTTTTCTCTGCCTCACGATTCCGGGAAACGTCTTTTCGTTTATTCTGTATGAGTACAAAATTATAATTTAAACTTTTATAGTTAATTCTTTCATTTTTGGTTTTTTCAGTGTATAATATATAATATAGTATAGACATAATTATTAAGGTAACTAATATGCAATATGAGTTTAAAAAAAATGAAAATACTAACATGCGGGTTCTTGTTTGTCCAAACTGCAACGAGGATTTAATGTATGCTGATATCGAAATTTTTCGGATGTGTCCGTTTTGTAACAAATCTCTCCAGCAGACTGGCGAATTGGAAGATTTTATTCTGGAGCCCATAATTCAAAGCTGGGTCGCGAAATATACTGGACAGTACCCTGGTAAAGACATTGTATATTTTTAAGGAGTTTTTTGATCAAAAAAACTCTTTGAAAATCTTTTCTCATATAGCTTTCCTTAATAGATTACTTTAAAATAATCTGATAATTTTCCTAAAATTTTTATAAGATGACAAAAAAACTTGCAAACGAAGTTTTTTTGTTGTAAACTCTATAAACAAATTGATTAATAATTGTTTATAGTGAGCAGGAGGTGAAATAGAAACATTTTATGACATTTCAGTCGTGAATATTATTTGATTCGCGCACTGACGGCAATACTATTCTTGTTTTTAAGAAAAGAATGTACTTATTCTCAAATTCAAGGTTTCGTGCACTTGTTAAATGCTTACTTAATAACAACTTATGAACAAATGATTTATTTAAAAAAAACGGTAGTAAACTTTGCGTTTGCTATGATTAAGTAATATATAAATAGTAGTTAGTTCGAAAAAATAAACTGAGATTTTTTTAGAAAATAGTTAGCTTTTAAGTAAAAGCTTAAGTATAGTTACTTGACGCTTTAACTCGAAGATAGCTAAGGAATATAAATGACTTCAGTACCATTAAAATTGAAACTAGGCAAATTAATAAAAAGTGGTTTACAGGCAGCGGGCTTAAGGCAACTTGATTTAGCTCAACATCTGCAAGTTTCCACATCAGCAGTATCACAAATGCTTAATGGGAAAACAGCTCCGGCTGCGATCCATTTAGACAAGATATTTCAATTATTAAATTGCAGCCGTAATCAAGTTTTTATAATGCGCGACCTGTTGGCCAGAATTCGTTCCGGCATGCATGAATTACGTTCGCCGGTAAATGAATTTATTAGAAGTACCAGAAAGGAACGCAGCTTATCTATGGCCAAGCTGGCTCATTTAAGTGAAATTCCTGTTGCTGAATTACGAATTCTGGAAACGTGTTCGACTGTTGTGCCTTCCAATGAACAAATAATGGCGCTTGCGAAAATTCTTGAATTTGAAGATGACGATATACAGCAATTGCTCAATGATTTGCCTTTATATGGTTCAGATTCTCTAGGTGAAAATGTTCAGGAACAGGGAGCCAGTTATGGAAGCATCAGTAAGTTTCCTGCTCAAATTCCTGTGATTTCAATTGAAAACATGCTTAAATTCAATCCGGCATTGGAAGATATTAAAAACTTTGTCTGGCGTAATTACGATAAAGTTATTTCAGCACAAACCCTGGACGATTCAATAAGTAGTGATGACGTTTTCGCCATTGTTGATTCCGGCAACAATTTTAATCCTCCGCTTCCTGGTTCAATAAGCTTGATTGTTGCTTTGAAAAATTTTCCGGAAACAAATGATACTGTAATTGTAAAATCAAAAAAGAGTGATAAGTTACAGCTCAAAAGATTTGTTCTTGAAGGGAAGAGTGTATCCTTGAAGCCTTTTCTTTGTTCTGCTGAACAGCAAAAGCCGGAAGCAAATGATATTGAATGGGTTCGTAAGGTTTTAAAGGTAGTCATAAGCAGTTTATAATTGCCCTTCATGTGTGGACAAATTAACATTAATTGTGTTCATAAATACAAGGAGGGTGTTATATGGAAGCTGATATAGTTGCATTGCTTGCAGTAAACAGTTTCACTAAATTCGGGAAACGTTTGGAATCTTTGCGCAAAAGCAAAAATCTTACCCAAAGCAAACTTTGCCTTAAAAGTGGTATTTCAAAAAATTCGATTTCAGCTTACGAAGGCGATAAGCGTTATCCTCAAAAAGCTACTCTTTATAAGCTCGCCAAGGGATTAGACATTGACAAATTAATTCTTGAGGATCATATGGCATTTTGTGAAAATGCTGTTGAGCATTTATGTAATTTTGATGTTGAAACTGGAGAATTTTCACTTTTCCGTGAGGAATAAAACTTATCATGGCTGATGAAAAAAGCAATAAAGCTAAAAAAGATACTGATTCTAAAAAGACAGGCAATTCCTGCGGATTTTCCATCGGGTGTCTCATTATTATTGCTGCTGTCGCAGCGGTAATTTTCTTCCTTTTTATAAAACCTCTACTTGAAGATGCCGGTTATTCCTATGATGGTCTGAAAGAAAAAGTTCTTGATTTCAAAGACAAAACAAGTGATACCTTGGATCGAACCGGCGAAATCTATCAAGACGGTAAAGAAAAATACGAAGATATCAAAGATAAAACCGATGAACGTCTGGATGACCTTAAGGATTTGGATGTCAAGTCGCGGGAAGAACTGGACAAAACAGCTCCCAGGCTTATTGCTGATTAGTTATTCTTTACGCGGGTGAAAAATTAAGTCTACGAAATCTGCCGCTTGCGGTATAACAGGATATTATGAGCATAGGCGAAAAAAAATTAAAATGCGGATTTAAAATGCCGCTTTTTGGTCTTGGCACCTGGATGATGGGAGGCGATTTTAAACGTAATCCCGATAATGACGGACAAGCCGATATTGCTTCGCTTATATGCGGAATAGAGCATGGGCTAACCCATATTGACACCGCGGAGATGTATGCGGAAGGCTTTGCTGAGGAAATAAGCGGTCAGGCCATCAAAGGACATATACGGGATAACTTGTTTATCACCTCAAAGGTCTGGTCTGATGATCTCAGTTACGACGGGGTGCTGCGTGCTGCCGAAAATAGTATTAAGAGGCTTGGCACAAACTACCTGGATTTATATTTGGTCCACAAACCTAATGACCAGTTTCCTATGCTTGAAACGATAAAGGCTCTTGACCGTCTGGCGGATGAAGGTATTATAAAAAATATCGGAGTAAGTAATTTTTCGCTGGAACGCTTCAAACGCGCGCAGCAAATCTGCGAACATAAAATTGTTGCGAATCAAGTTCATTATAATCTGATAAACCGCGAACCGGAAAAGGAATTATTAGGATTTTGTCAGCAAAACGATGTCATGTTAATCGCCTGGCGTCCTTTACAGAAAGGTGCGATTATAGATGTTAAATATCCGTTTTTTGATGAGCTTTGCGACAAATATCATAAAACCCGGGCGCAAATCGCTTTAAACTGGCTGCTTAGTCAGGATAATGTTACTACAATCTCAACGATGCGTTCTATATGTCATATAGAAGAAAATTTAGCTGCCTTAAATTGGAAGATGAGCGATGAAGATATAGAAATATTGCGTTGTGAATTTCCCAGTCAGGAACACGTTTCCGCAACCGTTTCTCTGAGTTAGGTTTTTACTAAAACGCGCAGATAATACTTACATTATCTTCTCCGCCATTGATCAAGGCCTCTTTCATCAAGGCGTTCAGGGCACTCTTGGAAGTATTGCTCTTATTGAGAATCTCCTCTATCCGCTGGTTTGGAATATGCATGGATAAACCATCCGAACACAGCATATAGCGTTCGTCAGGAGATTTGGTGAAAACGCTTATTTTGGGTTCTACGCTGGCATTTGGACCTATGGATTTAGAAATAATGTGCGCAAAAGGATGGGATTTGGCTTCCTCGCCGGTAATCGTGCCTTTCTTGACCAGTGTCGCGACAAGGCTGTGATCTTCGGTTAATTGTTTCAGCTTGCCATCGTTGAAAACATATAAACGGCTGTCCCCGGCATGACCAACAACAACATGAGTCGGCGTGAAAACCGCCGCTACAACGGTTGTTCCCATAGGGCACGCAAAGTTTTTACGTTTGTTCTGAGCAAAAATGTCTTTATTTATTGAACGAATTTCATGTCTCATGAAAGCTTTTATTTTTTGCAGAGACAGGATTTTGCCGATATTCATATATTTCCAGCTTGCTACAAATTGACGGCAGCATAGTGAACTGGCAATTTCTCCATTCTTATGTCCGCCAATGCCGTCGGCTATTACTGCCATGGAATTCAATTCTTCATGATAATCCACATAGCAGAAACAGTCTTCATTTGAGTCTCTAATCAGACCAATATGAGTTTCGCCGGAAAATGTCAGGCGAGGCACATAGCATTGTTTTTTTGTTTTTAGCTTATCCATAAAACCACTTCAGTTATTTAAAAAAATACCGCTTCGATAAAAGCCTTATAACAACAAAGTAATGTATATTTAAAATTATGACAATAAAAATATTATTTAAAGTTTTGATTTTCGACAAAGGACTGCTATTTTAGTATACATTTACCGCTTTGTCAAGGTTTTATGTAAAGTTAAATGGTTTATTTCTTTAAATTTCTTTAATTTCATCAATAAAAAGGAACTGCTATGGAAAAAGTAAGTGAAACCAGAAATTTTGTTGTCGCCGGACACAGTGGATGTGGTAAGACATCTCTTTGCGACTTAATGCTTTTCAAATCCGGTGCCGTTGAACGTCTTGGCAGCGTTGACCAAAAAACCAGTGTATCTGATTATACGCCGGAAGAACAGGAAAAACAAGCTAGTATTTATTCATCTCCCCTTAACTGCACCTGGAAAGATAAGAATTTATTTTTTGTGGACACTCCCGGTTACGCTGAATTCATTGGCGAAACAATTGCTCCGATGAGCATCGCGGACAGCCTCCTGCTGGTGGTTGACGCGGTTGACGGCTTGCAGGTAGGTTCCACCCGTGCCTGGAAAATTGCCCGGCGTTTAAATATACCGCGCTTTATCCTGATCAACCGTATAGACAGGGATCGCGCTGATTTTAAAACCGTTTTGGCTCAATTACAGGAAGCCTACGGCAAAACAGTGTGTGTTCCGGTTACACTTCCGGTTGGGCAGGAGGGGGACTTCAGTGCCGTTGTAAATGTTCTCCGAGACACTGACATTCCCGAAGAACTCGCTGCTGACGCGGCGAAATACAAAGAAATGCTCATGGATACCATCGCTGAATCTGATGAAGCTTTGATGGAAAAATATCTGGAAGGCGAAGAACTTACTGATGCTGAAATAGCCACAGGTTTGTATACCGCTATTATGAGCGGCGACCTGGTGCCGGTTTACGCTGCGAGCACTGCGAAAGATATTGGTGTTACCAAGCTTATGGACAGCATAAATAACCTTTTCCCGGGTCCTTTGACCAAAGGAAAAGTTATTTTAGCCGACGACAGCGAACTGAAGCTTGCCGCCACCGGCGCGCCGGTCGCGAAAGTCTTTAAATGTGTTGTTGACCCTTTCATCGGGCAATTGACATTCTTTAAAGTTGTTTCAGGTGAACTGAAATCCGATAGCGAATGCTATAATGTCAATACTTCCACAAAAGAGCGTTTGGGATCAATTCTCCTGCTCAACGGCAAAAATCAAAAAAGTACGGCTTCACTTGGACCCGGCTGCATCGGCGCAATAGCAAAACTCAAAAATACACATATCGGAAATACTCTGGGAGCCGGCAGTTCCACTAAAGAGCTGTCGCCAATAGTATTCCCTAATCCGGTTATGTCCTATGCTATCTCCCCAACCAAAAATGGTGAAGAAGATAAAATCGCTCAAGGTCTGCATAAGTTATCAGAAAGTGATCCTACTGTAATTCTCAAGCGTCAGGATGAAACTCATGAAATGCTGCTTGCCGGCATGGGAGACCAGCATCTCGCGCAAATTGTCAAGAAGCTGAAAGAGCAATACAAAGTGAATGTAAAACTTGAAACTCCAAAAATTGCGTATCGTGAAACTATCACGATGAATGGAGAAGGTCATTACAAACACAAAAAACAAACCGGCGGCGCCGGACAATTCGCGGAAGTATATTTGCGCATTGAACCTTCGCCTGATGGTTATGAGTTTCAAAATAAAGTTGTCGGTGGAAATATCCCGAAAAACTTTATCCCGGCGATAGAAAAAGGGATTGTAAGTACTTTGGAAGCCGGACCTTTGGTGGGATGTAAAGTTGAAAATATCAAAGTAACTGTTTATGACGGCAAACACCATCCGGTAGACTCTAATGAAATGGCGTTTAAAATTGCAGGCAGAATGGCTTTCCGTGACGCAATGGCTAAAGCAAAACCAGTTATCCTTGAACCTGTTATGAAAGTAAAAATCACCGTGCCGAATGATTATATGGGTGATGTTACCGGCGACTTGAATCACAAACGCGGTCGTATTTCAGGAATGGGAACGGAAGAGGGTCTACAGGTTGTAAACGCGGACGTTCCATTAGTTGAAATGTCAAAATACGCTACAGAACTGCGCAGTATGACACAAGGCCGTGGTGTTTTCAAAATGGATTTTGAGAGGTATGAGCAAGTGCCTTCAAATATTGCCAGCGAAATCATTGCCAGGCATCAAGCTGAACAAGACGAAGATTAAGATTGGTATATTAAAAACACGAATTTTAATAAAGAAAAAACATTAGTGAAAATTAGTGTAATTCGTGGACAAACAAGGAATTTATTTCTATGAAATTAACAATGTTTACCAGATATAACACGCTTGGCGCATCCAGCCGTTACCGCTACTATATGTACGCGGCCCGGTTGCGTGATGCTGGTGAGCAGGTTGATGTTTTTAATTTTTTCGATGAACAATACCTGCGCTGTTTATATAAAGGAAAACGGGCAGGATTTTTTAACATCTTGAATGCCTGTTGGCGACGTTTTAAAGCTGTTTTGCGTGCAGATGATAATCTGTTGATCGAATATGAATTATTTCCATTTTTGCCCTATTGGATAGAGCAAATATTTTTAGCGCGGCGTAAATATATCTTGAATTTTGACGACAATGTCTGGGAAAAATATGCCGGTAAAATGTTTTTGTCAGGAAAATATGACGCTTTGGCGCGCAATGCGGGCGGCATCATCGCCGCCAATGATTTTCTCTATGAAAAGGTGAGCAAACTCAATAAGAATGTAATCAAAATCCCGACAGTTGTCGATTTGGATTTATACCGGGTTGAAAACAAAAAATTTGATAAGTTTACCCTCGTTTGGATTGGAACGCCGGTAACTTATATGTACTTGGAAAAAAACGCTGCGATATTACAGCAAATGTCGTGGAAATATGATTTTGAACTATTGGTTATCGCTCGTAAATCTCTCAAAAACCGCCGTATTGAAGGCGTGAATATGCGTTTTGAAAACTGGACGCAGGAAGGTGAAACGGAATTATTAGTTCGCAGTCATGTTGGTATAATGCCTTTGACGGACGACGAGTTTTCGCGCGGGAAGTCAGCCTTTAAGTTGATTCAATATTCAGCGGCCGGTTTGCCGGTAATAGCCAGTTCCGTGGGCGAAAATGTCAATGTAGTTAACAATGAGCAAACTGGTTTCCTCGCCGATTCACCGGAAGAATGGCTGGAGGCTTTAGGAAAACTTATTAATGACAAGGGTCTCTATTCTACTATGGCGAAAAATACCGGCAAAGTTTCTGAAGATTATTCAATTCAGAAATATTTCCCGATTTTTCAGAATTTCATAAAAAAATCACAGTCATCCCATAGAAAATAAAGTATGTTTGCAAAAAGTAGTCACAGGAGCAGCTTGCTCCGTGACAGAGACTTCTGATTGACTAAAGTTATTAACTTTGTCGAGCGTAAAGGTCGCGGTGCAAGGCTGTGGCAAAAGTCAATCCGCACATGATCGTAATAGCCATGGAATTAAACAGGAAGAGGACGATAAGCATTGGTGCGCTGATAACATGATGTTAAAATCTAACATTTTCATGTTCGCGATGTCACTGTTGTCACAGCAATACAAGCGTTCCCCACCCCTGAGACAGGGGTGACTACATCATTTATTGTTTATTTAGAGCCAGTCCCATTTTCGCGAAAGGCTTAATAATCAGTGAAATAAATTTGTATTGGGCTTGCTAAAAAGCATAAAAGGTGGCACTTTTATCAAAAAACGTTAATTATAATCAAAAAGACCACTTAAATGAATATAGAAAATATAGCATTACAGACCGAATTAAGCTACCCAATTCCAGAAATTCCTGATCATAAAAAGGGTTCGATCGGGGTGTTCGATCGTTTCTCGATCGGTTCTGGTTCGATCGGGGTTGTTCGATCGGTTCGATCGGGTCTTCGATCGGGTCTTCGATCGGGGTTTTGCTCTCGATCGGGTCTCGATCGGTCTGCTCGATCGGGGTCAGCCACTCAAATAAAAAATGTAACTAATTTAGAATAAGATTGTTATAGTTTTTTATGTAGTTTAAAAAATGCCTTAGAAGCTATTTTTTAGAGCTTTTCTTTGACTTTACGTTTTTTTGTGTTATGTTAGGTATATAAACTTTCAAACGAGGAGTTT
>DAOWBJ010000297.1 GCA_030634125.1 Victivallales bacterium | reverse complement strand
GCGGGGATCTCTTTTCATTTTAAAAATAACTCCGTCCTGTGATTCATTATGCTTTTCAAGCTCCCGCTTAAGCTTTTCCGCGTCAAGGCGCATGGAACGAAACTTGTAAAATTTAAAATGCCGTCCATCCTTACCGACTCTAGTTTGAGTAAAAATAATCGGTCCGGCGGAAGTAAGCTTTACTAAAACGGCTGTAAAGATAAATACCGGAGATATCAATATCAACAATATACAGGCACCGGTAAAATCGAAAAAACGCTTGAGAAAATAAGCCAGTTTCACCGTCAAGCGCCAAAGTCCCAGCTTCATGCGGATATGCCCGCTTGCATGAGGCTTGCCGCGGTCTATTAACAAATCAACCAGCTCATCGCGGGAAATCCTTCTTTGAGACACTGTAATTTTTTTATCGTCTATACTCATATATTCTTTTCCCTCATCTTTCGTTTCCAGCGGAGAACCTGCCACAAAAACGAGGAGTTTCCAATCGTATATCGTTTAAATTTTTTTCTCGGCTCCATGGCTAAACGAAATATCCATTCCAAACCCATTTCACGCAACCATAACGGAGCACGTTTTATATTGCCTGAATAGAAATCAAACAGTCCGCCGACTCCAATCATTAGGCGGCATGGTAATTCGTCGTAATGCTTTTCAATCCATTTTTCCTGAAACGGCACACCTAATGCCACCAGCAAAATATCAGGCTTAAGCAAATTAATTTCATCTATCATTTCTTTTTCCTCCAAATCATCACTGAAGTACCCGTTTCTTTCTCCCGCAATACACAATGCCGGATAAGCTTCCATCAATTTCTGACGCATCATGGCCGCGATTCCAGGCTTGGCGCCGAACAAATAAATGGAGTAATTATTCTCAACCGCCATCTGACATATAAACGGCAGCATATCAGTTCCATTCACATTCTCTCTTAAACCAACTTGGAGCATTTTACATGCTAACAACACTCCCACTCCATCAGGCAGAATATAATCCCCTTTCCGCAATAATTCAAGGTAGCTTTTATCTTTGACAGTCGTATTAAAACAGTCAGCGTTAACGTAATACACCTTTTTACGTTTTCCCGCAGCCATATCTTGCGTTAAAACATCAACTGCCTCTTTCATACTTACGTTATCGAATTCTACATCCATTAAATTCACCTTAGGATGAAACTCTTTATTCGCATTGAAAAATATAATCGCCAGAATCGAGCGCAAAACAATCATCATGTCGCCGGTAAAATTCCGGTTGCTTACATAATTCAATTCCGTATTCAAACGTCCGGAATATGCTATTCCGCGACTCATACGCAAAAACCACAGGCTTAGAATTCCCGGGCAGTCCATAAATAAATCAGCATCACCCATCTGTCGATTCTCACCTGAACACGTCCTGATACTTACCCCGGCCAAACGCAAATCAAAAATAAAAACATAAAAGAATAAAGACGCCTTGCGGAAAATAACATTATCCACATTAAAATAACACAAGTTCAAAACAGCCTCGTTTTTACCATATATTTTTTCGCGGTAAAACATTTTCCTCCCGGTAAATATCCTGCAAAAAAGCGTATAACCCCAAAGCGGCAAGGTAAACACTATGCACGCCGCTAAAGCAATTAAGGAATCAAAAATCCTGATAAAAATATCAAACCTGCTGCCGCGTGGCAGAACATTATTGCTTTCTTCATACAACTCTACTAATTCAGCCGCGTGCTCCTTCCAGTCAAACATTTTGAGACGCTCAAAACCAAATTCAACCAGCTGCTTTCTTAAAGATGGTTTTTCTAGAATATCCTGCATGGCTGAACGGATTTCATCAATTTGTTCAGGATCAAACTGTAAAGCCGCGTCGGCGGCAATCTCGCCAAGCGACGAAGTTGCCGAACACGCTGTCGGCACACCACAAGCCATCGCTTCAAGTAATGACAAACCGAAACCTTCAAATAAAGACGGGAAAATGTATAAAGACGCGGCATGATATAAAGCCGGCAGATCCTCGTGTTCAACAAAGCCGATAAATTTAACATTTTCCGTTATTTTGGATTTTCCCGCGTATTCTTTTACTGCTTCCGAACCCGGCCAGAAACTGCCGCCCAGAACTAAATCATATTCGGCTTGCAGTTTTTCCGGCAAAGCTTCATAGGCTTTTATTAAATTAAGATGATTTTTGCCCGGATGCTCAATTCTCGAAACATAGAGAATATATTTCTTTTTTATATTATATTCTGTCAGGATTTTACTGGAGTCAACAGGAGATGAATTAAACCTGCCGCCGTCAAAACCATTGTGATTGACAGTTATCCGGGAAGCGGGAATTTTCCAGAAACGCTCTAAATCATTCGCGGTACTGCTGCTTACCGCGACGACACGGTTTACTCGTTTAAGATAAAAAGGCAATACTTTTTTGCAGTAAAACATCCTGAAACAATCATATTTCCGCTTAACATGATACTGCGAGAGATCGTGTACCACCGCAATCGTAAATTTTCGGTAAAACTGTAAAAGCCTGCGGTTAGCGGCAGGCAAAATAACAAAATCATATTTTTTCCATGGCAAAGTACATGGCAGAACAAATAAATGCCACAACATATTAATCAGCGGCATGCGCAGAAATGACGGGACTTTCAGATACTTGATGTTTTCAGACTTCGGCAGCAGTTCAATATCATCACGCAAAGCCAGGACTTCCAGTTTATGCTCTTTCGCCAACTCACGCAAAACATTATTTATATATACTGAAATTCCGGATTTACCGGAGTCATAAGCCATTGCGCTGAAAAAAATTTTATGCATTCTTTCCTTCCTGATATACTTTTCCGATTATCAAACAAGCTGTAAAAACAATAACCTCAAATTGCTGAAAATACCAATAGATATTTGACATAAT
>DAOWBJ010000153.1 GCA_030634125.1 Victivallales bacterium | reverse complement strand
TGTTTATCGTGTTAATATACAATACATTAGGAGATTTATTTTTCAAGTGTTAGGTTTCGAAAAATATCCGCTTTTTTGAATAATATTAGCTTATTTGCTTTTCGTGGATGGTCTAGCTCGAGTGTCCGGCATGATACTTCATATATTTTATTGAAGATTGAGTCGGCACAGTTAAACTTACTGCTTGGCGGCAAAGGATATGCAAAGGGCAACATACCGGCATATTCAAGGATGAATGAAGCTGTAATATTAGTAAAGCGCAACTGTAAATAACGCCCGGCCGCACGAGTTATATAATGAGTAAACCGCTGTTTTCCGTCTTTCGTGATGACTCGTGATGCAAATGTGCGTCAGCCGATGCTTGAGCGAACCCGGAGATCAGCCAGGTGTTCTCCAACAGCAAGATCAATGATCATATTTGCTGGTGCGTCAAGCTCCAAATCGATAAAGCCGCCTTCTTCCCGCTGCATATCCACAACAAGGTATATGCCATCAGCATCCATGTTTTTTTCTGCATATACCGTTACCGGCTTATCGTAATGAATCTCACCAGCACTTATATTTGAAAAGATTTCATTACATCTTCGAGAAGACAAATAATCATTTTGCATCAATGATTCAGATGTGCGTTTTAAATATCCCTGAGCTATAATTTGGAAAGGAGTACGCTCCTTAATTAATGGAATGGGTAATGATCTGGGGCTTGGCCGGTGACCGGATATTTCTTGAGAAGTCTGCCATTGACCATCCTGCGTCATATCGCATTCAAATGAAAATCCCATCTGCATAGTCGAACGAGGCATTTCTCCTTGACGATAGCCAGGTGAAATTCTGCTCATGGTTGATTTATTACTGTTTAGTAATAGTTCATCAGCAGCCTGTAGTTCAAACCATAAGCCGGGATTGGAAGAAATATATGATGCATTATTAACTCCGCAATGATATGCGGTAATTGTTATTACGTTTGTTCCTTCTATCAGTTTGCCGGCAAGATCAAAAGTTGAATATGTTTCGCTTCCCGGGTAGTCGCCGAATTGTCCTGTACCGATAAATTTTCCATTCAGCCAAACCGCAAAGTTGGTTTGAAGAAGAAAAAAGTGAAAAAATATTGATTATATCGTAAAAGCTTTTATAGTATGTTGTGCTGTTTACAAAAGTCTCCACAATTCAGGTAAAATTTTATGAGTGATGCAATAAAACACGAGTGCGGCATAGCACTAATCAGGCTCCTTAAACCCTTGGGATATTATCAGCAAAAATACGGCTCCGCCTTTTACGGCTTTAACAAACTGTACCTTTTGATGGAAAAACAACACAATCGCGGGCAGGACGGCGCCGGAATCGCGTCAATTAAACTCGACGCCAAGCCGGGAACTCCATACATCTCTCGTGAACGCTCTAACGCGCAAAACCCGATTACAGATATTTTTGCTACGGTCAATGACAAAATTAATGACACCTTAGCTAAAAATCCTGATTGCCGGAATGACGCGGAATGGCAAAAAGAAAATATTGATTTTTGCGGAGAGCTATATCTGGGACATTTGCGTTACGGTACTTTCGGAAATAACTCTATTCATGCCTGTCATCCGTTTTTGCGCGCGAACAACTGGATAAGCCGTAATTTACTGCTGGCGGGTAATTTCAACTTGACTAATATTGACGCTTTATTCAATATGCTGATCGGTATCGGTCAACATCCCGTGAAATATTCTGATACTGTAACTATTCTGGAAAAAATGGGCTACGAACTTGACGAAGAAAATGATTTGTTGTACCGCAAATACAAGAATGAAGGATATTCAAATAGAGAAATAGCCGAACTTATCGCCCGGAAACTGGATATTCACGCAATGCTGAAAAACGCGTGTAAATATTGGGACGGCGGGTATGTGATGTGCGGCTTAATCGGTCATGGCGATGCTTTTGTCATCCGCGACCCGGCTGGTATTCGTCCGGCGTTTTACTACAAAGATGATGAAATTTTGATGGTAACTTCCGAACGCCCCCCAATCCAAACCGCTCTGAACGTAGCTTACGATAAAATCAAGGAAATACCGCCGGCCCACGCTTTGATTATGCGCAAAAACGGTGATTTCAGTCTTAAAAAATATACCAAAACGCTGCCGCAAAAATCTTGTTCATTTGAACGCATTTATTTTTCCCGCGGAACGGACCGGGATATTTACAAGGAGCGCAAAAACCTGGGCAAGCGCCTGGTTCCAGCCGTATTGGATGCTTTGGATAATGATATTGAAAACAGTATTTTCTCTTTCATCCCAAATACCGCCGAAACTTGTTTTTTCGGAATGGAAGAAGAATTGAAAGCCCATTGCAACCGGATTAAGCTGGCGACAATCAGGGAAAATCCAAATCTCAGCCCGGACGACCTTGAAAAAATCATTAACTTTACACCACGCTTTGAAAAAATAGCAGTCAAAGACGCCAAGCTGCGTACTTTTATCAGCAGTGATGTGTCGCGCGATCAATTGGCGACACACGTTTATGATACCACCTATGGAATAGTCCGTCCCGGGATTGATTCGCTGGTGGTTATTGATGACTCTATTGTCCGCGGAACTACTATGCGGAACAGTATTTTGCGGATATTAGACCGGACTCAAGCTAAAAAAATAGTTGTCGTTTCGTCTGCTCCTCAAATTCGTTATCCTGATTGTTACGGTATCGACATGGCGCGACTGGGTAAATTCATTGCCTTTGAGGCCGCTATAGAACTAATCAAAGATAACAAGATGGGGCAACTCTTAATTGATGTTTATGAAGAAGCCCGGGCGCAGTTAAAATTACCTGTGAACGAAATGGTTAATGTCGTTAAGAAAATTTATGCCCCTTTCACCGCAGAGGAGCTTTCCAAAAAAATTGGTGAATTATTAACTGCCGGCACGATAAAAGCTGAAGTTAAATTCATATATCAGACGATTGAAGATTTGCATGCCGCGTGTCCAAATCATCTTGGCGACTGGTATTTTACCGGAGATTATCCGACTCCCGGCGGCAACAAAGTAGTTAATCAAGCTTACGTCAATTATATTGACGGAAATGGCGCAAGAGCCTATTAAATAATTGAAAATTGAGAATTGAATTTGTGAAAAATATAAAATTTTTTTTGCTTTGCTTATTGTTTTTGCTATCAACTTTTTCTGTTTTTGCAGCACCGGCGAATATTGCTGATTTCCTCGACAAGGGCAAAGAAACCGCATGGGCAACATCTCCGGCGAAGTTTATTAAAAATAATGGCTCCAAGTACATGTACCGCTGGAACAGCTCTCAAAAAAAATCCCTGCACTATGCCGCTAACCGCACAAGAAAATCTCTTTATTTTTTGGACTGGCGGGTAACTGAAGCGGATTTCAATTTTGCGGACAAACAGCTTAACAGTATTTCCCTGAACATTTATAATAAATCATCATCCAACAATAAGAAACTGGCGCAGAACAAAAAAACTTTTCTGGAATTTCTCGAAAAATTACGCGGTTCATTAAATACTTTCCGCAAAAATACACACAGCAAAATATCAATAAAACTCATTAACAGCGCCCGTTGCAAATCATGCTCCTGGAACAGCCCAAACGCTTATATCGTCCTCAAATGGAGTTATGACGGCTCTCATCAAAATAATTTTATCGCTCATTACGCCACGGTTTATATTTACAAAGACAAGCAGACTTTCAATGACATAAGCCGCTCGAAAGTTGCCCTAACAAATTTATCGGATCTCAAATCCCGCGTTAAGACAAATAAGGATGGCGACCGGTACTTGCAGGTTCCAATGGTTGACCAGGGAAAACGCGGATATTGTGTCGCCGCCTGTGCTGAACGAATATTGAAATATTACAATGTTAATGTCGATCAACATATTCTGGCTCAAGCGGCCAACACTTCAAATAGTGGTACGCGGATCACAGATATCGAAAAATCGATGAAAAGTGTAGGATCAAAATGTAATTTCCGCGTTAAGGAGCTTAGTGAATATTCTCCTCTTATAGGAAATGTAAATATACTTAAATTCATCAAAAAATATAACCGCTACGCAAAGCGCGCAGGCAAAAATGAAATAAAGATTAAGAGAGTAAGAGGCTATAGACAATTGTTTAGAATGATGGATGAAGAGACTCTAGTAACAACCAAAATTAAGTATGGCAAAAACGGTTTCAAAAAGTTTAAACTGAAAGTAAAAGCAACGATAGACAGTGGAATGCCGGTTTTATGGGTCGTAATGCTGGGTATGGTTAAAGAACCCAGGCGTCCGCAGAATATGGGCGGACACATGCGCCTGATAACCGGCTACAACCTCAAGACGGATGAAATAATTTATTCTGACAGCTGGGGCAAAGGACATGATTTTAAGAAAATATCCTGGGGCAAGGCATGGGTAATGACCCAAATGGCTTATGTGTTCATCCCTAAAAAAAAATAACCTTGGAATAATATGAAAAAAGTATTTACAATCGCATCACTAAGCTTTTTATTCTGCGTTTCTCTTTTCAGCCAGAATTTTGGTACAGCTCTAAAAGATGCTGCTGATTCTTTGTGGAGTTTGTCGCCGGATAAATTCAAAAGCACTTTTGGCTCTCCGGAAATATATAAATGGAAAACAGCCCTGAAAACTGTGTTAACCTATAATTCCAAAGACGCGGAAACAACATTATTGTTTTTTGAACATCCAATTGGCAAAGCGGATTTTAAATTCAAGTCCAAACAACTTCAGGGAATATCTCTGGTTTTAGCAAAACCGAATGCGATATCCGATAAAACAACTTATCTTGAATACTCTTCAAAATTAAAGGAGCAAATAACGAGATTGGGAAAAATCGGTACTCCAAAAATGAGAAAAAGAAAATCCAAAAGCGCTTCTCGTTACACTTATTCGTGGATATCTCCAGAATATTACATTTCGCTCAAATGCAGTTATGCAAGTGATTCAAAAAAAACTTTCACGCCGGGAAATATCAAAATTTCTATTTTTCGCCGCTTTGCCCTCGCGGCGCCAGTCAAAAAAATTGAAGCATCTACCGAAACTGCTGCTGACTCCAATATCAAAACTGACGACAAAGGTGATCGTTACCTGTTAGTGCCGATGATCAAGGAAAACTCGCCAAAAGAATGTATAATTGTTTGCATGAAAAGGATTTTTCAATATTACAAAGCTGTTCCGAAAGATAGAAGCTGGAAAAAAATCAGCAAAAACCTGA
>DAOWBJ010000252.1 GCA_030634125.1 Victivallales bacterium | reverse complement strand
TTTTTCCCAGATGTTTATAGCTTGACTCCAATCAAAATCTTTTATATTCATAATAGTTTATTCCCTAATTATTAGTTGAATTTATTATTATCTACTATTATATTAGTTATTATCGCTTATTTCTTATACAAATTACTATCAATACCACACAATCGTATAAAAAAATGATTTGGAGCAGGCACGGAAAACTTTCGAGCGCAATGCGGCCTCATCGACATGACATGCATGAATTTTTTGTTTGCCTGAATGAACACGGCACACAAGATATTGAAGGTCAGAGTTGCGTTTTTCAGCGCGGCAGAGCATTCATGCTTTTCAGCGGCTGCCGACATTGTCTACAATTCGAGCCAGACGCCGAGCCGGAATTCATATTTGTATGTTTTGATAAGAATCATCTTGCAAAATCAGGTTACCTGCAGCTTCAGGAACAACTTGAAAGCAGAAAAAAGCAAGGATGTTATTTTTCCGGCAACAAACACGACTATCTTGATTTCAATATAAAAACAATCAGCCTTCTTCATAAAGAAATATCATCACCGGGTTTACTGCAAAATGAACTTATCAACGCCTTGCTAGTTCAGTTGCTGGTTGCGTTTTTCAGGAGCACCATGGAACCATCCGCAGTTAACACGGGAATGAATGAAAAACGTTCCAGAGTCATAAAGTTGTGTCAACGCGCGGCAATGGATTCTTCGATAGAAATGACCTTAGCGCAAGCTGCCCGGGAAACTGGTACATGCCGTTCTGTTTTTGCCTCGCTGGTAAAAGAAACAACCGGTCTTACCTGGCGGGAATATATTCTGGATTGCCGCTTAGAGAAATCTATTGAGTTATTGGGGACAACAGACATTCAAATTTTGGAAGTAGCGTTCAAATGCAATTTTAATAACATCGGTTATTTTCATCGCGCATTTCTCAAAAAGTATGGAGACACTCCCGGGAAAATGCGTAAGATTCTACAGCAAAACCGTTTCCCGCACATCCTGAAAGAATATAAATTGGTATTATAAAATCCTTTTTCCAGCCTTGGCGCGGACGCGGTATCTGGCGGGGGAAATGGCGTAATACTTCTTGAACAAATGATAAAAACGGCTGAGGCTCTGGATATTTAAATCATAAGCGATCGCGAAAATTTCCTCATTGGTATCAGACAGCTGCCTGGCGGCGTGGCTCATCCGCAGTTCGTTGATAAATTCTGTAGGAGTTTTACTTAAATATTTTTTGAAAGATTTACAAAGGTGCTCATTGGTGCATCCGGCAATCTTCTGCATTTTTTTCAAGCCGACTATAAAGTTATGAGGGTTCCGCATTCTTTCACATAAATCTTCAAGCCAGTCGGGAACCTGGCTCTCCGATAATAAATTAATTTCATCTATAAAAAAACGGGTGAAAATTTCAGCCATTATAATTTTTATCTTAATTTTTTTATAATAAGGACTGAGCATTTCGGAATTAACCGCAAGCATTTTGTTGCATAATTCCGTAAATTCAGGACCTTCAAGAAGAAAAACCGCGGGAATAACCGGAGCGGTAAATTGCTTTAAAAATATATCATTTTCTAAATATTCACTCAATGTCAAGAATAATTCAAGCTGGTAAGCAAGAATTATCATTTCGCATTTTTCCCGTTTATGGGGTTTGAAATAATGTCTATCCGTGGGTCTGGCAAAACAAATATTGCCGGTTTTCAATATATTACATTCGCCGTTAACATGATGTTCAATCCTGCCGCTCAAAATAAAAATAACTTCCGCAAACTCATGAGTATGCGGTAAAGTCCCGGAATACGGCAGTGAATGATAATTAATATTACCGCCGCTCGGAATCAAAACAGGTTGAGGGGAGTTATTCCAGGAAATGGAATGATAGGAAATATCAGCCCCTATTTGGCTGCTTATAAATGTATCTCTTTCAAATTCTTGATGCTTTTGATGTTTCATAAATGTTAATATACAGCAAAAAATAATAAAATAAAACAAGAAAACAATATATTTAAGCAGTATTTTATAATTATTAATTTGGTAATATAGAGTCTTTTTTTAATAAAAACTAACAACAGGAGTTTATGATGGCTAATTTAGAAGACTTAAAAAATGCGGTAATAACGGGCAAAAGAGATGAAGTAGTAAGCTTTGTCAAAGAATACCTTGCGGCCGGAAATGACGTTAATAAAATCGTTGACGAAGGTATGATTCCAGCTATGCGCGAAATCGGCGAACGCTTTTCACGCAATGAAGCGTATGTACCGGAACTCCTGATTGCGGCTCGCGCTATGCAGGCCGGACTTGAAATAGTAGAACCATTACTGGCTGCTACAGGACGTGTGTCTCTGGGAACAATCGCCATTGGTACAGTAAAAGGCGATTTGCATGATATTGGCAAGAACCTGGTAGCAATCATGCTTAAAGGTGCCGGCTACGATGTTATTGACCTTGGCGTTAATTGCGACATCGCTAAATTTGAGAGCGGCATTGAACAAGGTGCTGACCTGATCGCGTGCAGTGCACTGTTGACCACCACCATGTCTTATATGAAAGAGATTGCTGATCACTTTAAAGACAATGAAGTTAAAGTTATTATCGGCGGAGCTCCAGTTACCCAAAACTTCTCCGATGAAATTGGCGCGGACGGCTATAGCGACGATGCTAACGGCGCGGTAAAACTTGTTGACTCTTTACTGGCAAAAACTGCCTAAGCATATTATACTATTGTTATGCTGATCAAGTTTAACCATCACGAAATGAAATTGGGCGGAATCGGGAAAAATCTCGGTTCCGCTTTACTTGCTGCCGGTATTCCAATCGACTTGCGCTGTTCAGGGAAAGGCATTTGCGACCGCTGCAAAGTAATCCTGCACAAAGGTAAATTTAATGTAGATGGTCAGGAAATCCACGTTCAAACAACTCCTGTCAAAGCCAAAGCATGTCAGACGATTGTGCTTAACGAAGATTCAGTAATTGAAATCCCGAGAAAGTCCATGGCGGGCTCCAATCCAAAATGCGCCGAAAGCTTTGATCTTGGAAAATTTGAATTATCTTCTGAATATTCCGGCCTCGCGGCTGTTATAGATATTGGAACAACAACAATCGCCATTGTCATTGGTAATGTTTTAACTGGTGAAATCATCGGCGGCACATCAGATTATAATAAACAATTCCAATACGGCGACAACGTCGTTTCCAGAATTTCGTTTTCAACTGAACAAGAGGTCAACCTCGAATTATTACAACGGACTTTGGTTGACCAGAATATTAATCCAATGCTGACCAGTCTTTGTCGCGCTCATGATCTGGATATAAATGATATAGAAGTCCTGAGTGTAGCGGGCAATACAGTTATGACTCATATTTTATGGGGGCTTTCGCCCGCGGGGATGGGTGCTATCCCTTTTGAGCCGGAAACCAGAATATTCCCGGAATTACCAGCCGCCAGGCTTGGAATATCCGCCGCCCCGGACGCAATCATCAAAGCTGTCCCGGCGATTTCAGGTTTTATCGGCGGTGATATTACAGCCGGAATAATCGTTTCC
>DAOWBJ010000296.1 GCA_030634125.1 Victivallales bacterium | reverse complement strand
TCCTTCGCTTTTAAGGCTATCAGAAATATCGTTTCGTCGTGTGTTATCTTTTGAAGCGCTTCCAACGCGACTTCATGACACAGGTCGTGCATGACTATTTGTTCCAGCAGAGATTCATCAGTAATCCGGCTTACCGCTTCTTTCCTAACTCTATGAGACGGGTCGTGTTGAGCAATCTCGGTCAACAGCGACATATCATCAAGTGTCTTGACTGCGGCAAGCCTGACTTCCGGGTCATGATTGTGCCACTTGTAGCGCAGTAAATCTGCCAAAAACATATCCGCCTCCATAAAATAACTAATCTTTCTTCACCTGATATTATACATTTTATTGCATCATTTGTCAATTTATTTCCAGCTGTTAAAAATTTTCTTTCAGAGCCCAGAGCTCCAGAGCCGGATTGCTGATATAGAATATTTTTTCACCATTGACTATATTATAGCCGTCTTTGAGATTTTTAACGTCATATTTCTGCAATTCCTCATGCCGGGCTTTACAGCTGAGTACGAAAGTGGCGAAATCATTGTTGACGGCAAGGAAATAGAACACCTTAAGCTTATTACATTTTTGTAATTTTTAGCAATATTGTAAAGCTTAAAAAATATCAAAATTGCAATATTATTACATTTTTGTAGTTCTCCTGAATTACTTATTACTTTACTTCTAATTTTTTTAATCTCTTTTTTCTACTCAAAATCCTCTCTATTTGCGTTAAATGGATTTATTTTTTTCAATTTGGCATGGCTTTTGCTATTATTTCAAACAAGAAGCTTGTTAATGGAATACAAGCATAAAAGTAGTTTTTCAAAACTAATAAGGTGTTACGCATGAAAGCAAGTTATGTTCCGAGGGCAGAAAGCAATAAACGCGGTTTTTTGATTGACATGGATGGAGTGATTTATCGCGGCAGTGAAATCATTCAAGGCGCAAAGGAGTTTATTGAGAAATTACAGGAAAAAAAAATACCCTTTCTTTTTCTGACCAATAACAGTCAGCGTACACGGCGTGATGTCGCCATGAAGTTAATTCGCATGGGATTTCGGATTGGAGAACAACATATTTTTACCTGTGCTATGGCTACCGCGCGGTTTTTAAAATCACAGAAGAAAAATGGAACCGCTTATGTGATTGGCGAGGGCGGTCTGCTTAATGCTTTACATCAAAACGGCTATTCAGTGGTGGATTCAGCCCCTGATTATGTAGTTGTGGGTGAAGGCAGATCTTTCAATATGGAAATGATGGAACACGCGGTGAATATGGTGGCAAGAGGAGCCAAACTTATTTCAACTAATCCTGATCCCAGTTGCCCTACCCGCAATGGAATCCGTCCCGGCTGCGGAGCTATAGTTTCTATGCTCGAACGTGCTACTGGAATCCCCGCGTTCAGCGTTGGCAAACCAAGTCCGGTAATGATGCGTGCCGCTCGAAAGGAACTGGGATTGACTTCAGCCGAGACGACAATGATAGGTGATACTCTGGAGACAGATATCGTCGGAGGAGTTCAAATGGGATATAAAACGGTGCTCGTACTTTCCGGTGGAACCAGCGAGGATGATTTGAAACATTCAGCTGTTTTGCCAGGCAAGGTAGTTAAAAATATTGGAAGCTTAATTGATAATCTATAAAAAACGTAAGGGATATCCACTTGGCATCCCTTACGTTCGTATATTATAATTAAATCAGACTAAAAATTTTCTTTCAGAGCCCAGAGCCCCAGAGCCGGATTACTGATATAGAATATTTTTTCGCCATTGACTATATTATAGCCGTCTTTGAGATTTTTAACGTCATATTTCTGCATCATCTCACCGAGGTCGCCGCAGGAAAAACCAACGCCTTCAATTTCTTCGCGGGAGGTGTCTGGTCCCGGGCAGTAAGTGATTTTGAAACGTCCTTCTGATGAACCGTGAATCAAGTGAGCCGCGGCGCCGAGATTATTACTGAGTTCTGGATTTTTATCGACTGCTTTCAAGGTAGCGGGAGTGCCGTGGTAACCGTATTTGCGAATCAGGCGGTCGATTTCTTTATCCTCGCCGAATTCACGCAGAGCAGGAGCCAGCACAATCAGCTCGCCGTTATCGGCAATTGCCATGCGGGTACGATAGATTGCTTTATTGCCAAGCCAGGTGCTTTTGAATTCTTCAGGATCAAGGTAGACTATCACTTTATCCAATGCTTCGTCCAGCAGTTCCAGATTGACCCGCTGACTGACTTTACAGGCGTCCAGAAATACCTTTTCATCGTCACCAACGAAAAATCCGCGCATTTCCATTTTGCCGCTGTCGTTATTGCGAGCCATGACAGTCAACATGTAGTAAATCGGCAAGTCGCCGAGAAATTTATCAACTGCATAGTTGAAAAGCTTACGGACGGGCGAGTCGGCCTGCCCCATAATGCGTTCCATATTGTATGCTGCTCCCAGGAAGTGGGATTTATTGATGATGTCCGAACCACCGATGCCGACCACAATATTTTTTGTATAATTAGCCATGCCGACAACTTCATGAGGGACAATCTGCCCGATTGACAGAATCAGGTCATAGTCATCAAACAAAATTTTATTCACTTCAACATTGACATCATATTCGACGCGTCCCTCAGACCATTCTTTGAGAAGATCACCGGAAACCACGCCTTTTTTGACAACGTCATTGCGCCAGTCGTGAACCTTGAAACGTTCAAGCGGAATGTTCGGACCGAACATAGTACGGATTTCTTTCCCGGTCATGCCCACATGAGTGCCGAGAGCCGGGATGATGTCGATATGACATGAATCAGAAAGTATATCATAAACCATGGCGGTGATTGGTCCCGCATAGGAGTTGAACCGGGTGAAATCCGGCGGAACAAGCAAAACTCTCTTAGCTTTGATTGCGATATGCTCAAGCGAAT
>DAOWBJ010000028.1 GCA_030634125.1 Victivallales bacterium | reverse complement strand
CGTCTATTGCGCCCAATGCTGGAAACCGCTGTCGAAATGAAAAAGCGTCATCCTGCTTTAAAGTTTGCTATCTCGGCTCCGCGCGAAAAAACATTGAAGCATTGTGAGGAAATCTACAACAAATTCAAGCGTTCCCATCCTGACACGCCGGATATGGAATTAACTTCCGATAAAACCAGTTACTGGCAGCAAAAAGCGGGTACCGGTTTGGCCGCGTCGGGCACCGTTACAATAGAATGCGCAATTGCCGGCTTGCCCCTGGTGGTTGTCTACAAAATGAATTGGCTTACAATATTTGCCGCTTATTTCCTGGTTACATTGTATCGCGGCTTTTTTACAATGGCTAATATCATTGCCAACAAGGAAATGTTTGAAGAGTTCTTGCAGCATCATGTCAACGCCAGAGAACTACCGGATGCCCTGGAACGCATTTTGCCGCACGGTAAACGCCGCAAAGAAGTCGAAGCAGATATGCAAAAAATGATTGAATCTCTTTCCGATGAAAAAGTTACAGCCTTAGATCATGCCGCGAAGGTCTGTGTTGAATTTTTGCACAGATAATTCCAAATCTGTTTTATAAATCTTTATCCGGATCAAACTCCGGGCTTTCTATTATGGAACCACGCGAAATGCTCACATAAACTTCCGAGTCAGCCCACTCTATGCGTTTAATTTTTTCCGTGGACAGAATAATTTTTCTGCCAGCCAGCAGATTGCGTGTATCAACGAGCAAAAAAGTAATAAGCCCAGTTCCAAGCTCAACAATAAAATCTTTTACGTGTCCAATTTCCCCGTCAACAGCATGAATAAGATAGCCTGTTATTTGTCTGGCACTCCGTAAATGTTGATTGTCGCCGGGCAATGCTGAAGTTTCTTTATCTTCTTCCATTTCCGTCTCCGTCTCCGTCTCCGCTGCCTCGAAGGGCGGATAATCGTTTATTCCCCAGGCAACCCCGAGAGTGTTGATCCAATATGCCGGGAGCATATAGTGCTCGTGCAGCTCCAGTTCATGTTGTCGGTAAACCGGTTTTTCGGTGTCAATATTGGGGCTGTTGCGCACCTGTTCGCAAGAGAGATCGACCAAAAAGACAGATGACTCGCAGTTTATTTTTTTTACTGACGCGAAGGAGATAAGGACTTTGCGTCCCAGCAGCCAACTGCCGGTTTGGACCACGATGTAACGTACTTTCCAGGTTTCATCGTCAAAATAAAAGTCCCTGACTTTCCCCAGTTCCCCGTCAATGGCCATAATTGAAAAGCCAAGCATGCTGTCGATATTTTTTCGCATAATAAAAATCCTCCTTAATAAGATTATAGGTGATGAGACGATTTATTTCAACAGATGTGCGAATGAAGCTATAAATTTAACTGGTAAATTCTAAAAACGGCTATACATTTAAAAGCTGATTATTAATTATTTTTAACAACAAGGAATTATAAACATGCCATTTGACAGAGGTTCATTTACCGTTAGTGTTTTCCAATTGCCGAATCAATTACCAGAAAATTTAATTGAACTTTTTGCCGCGAAAAAAGCCGGCAAACTTGACCATATAAAAGAAGAGGCAGTATACGGCTGGACATCCGGCCGGACTTTGCTTGAAACCGATATTGACGAGGAAAGTGCTATACGCGGTGGTCATATTTACCTTTATCTGCGCAAAGCTGAACGCAAAATACCTTCTGCCCTGTTCAATGCCATTTGTCAACGCGAAGAGCTCGTCTACATGCGGGCTAACGAATTTGATATTGTTTCCTCAAAAGTCCGCCGGGACATAAAAGCGCAAGTCATGGAAACGAATTTAGCCAAAATGGCACCTGGTATTTCAGGTACTCCAATGGTAATAGACTTGAACGCGAAACTTCTTTATGTCGGAACCGGGTCGGTTACTCAACTGGATAATTTTATTTCTTTTTTCTTTAAAACCACAAATATTGAGCCATATCAATTGCAGCCCGGCTTGATGCTGGAAGAAATGTTCCAGTGCACTGAACGCGATTTGCCGGAAGTCATGTTTGCCGGTGTTCAGGACGACTTGGCTCCAGGGCGTGATTTCCTGACCTGGCTGTGGTATTTCAGTGAATGCGAGGGCGGCAGAATCTCCCATGAACAATTTGGCGATTTTGATATTATGATCGAAGGACCTTTGACTTTTTCATTTGTTTCCGAAGCCAAAGGCGCCGCCGAAACCACTCTGAAAAAAGGCGGCAGCCCCTTGCGCGCCGCCGAAGCGAAAGCCGCTTTAATCGTCGGGAAACGCCTCAAAAAAGCCAAATTCACGCTTTGCCGCGCCAATGAAATCTGGACCGGCGGTATTGATGCGGACAATTTCAGTTTCAACAGTTTGACTTTGCCGGAGGGTGAAGAAATAGACGCCGCCAGTGTTTTCGCCGAGCGCATGCAGAATTTATTCATCTTCCAAAGTATAATACGCGAATATTTCCGTAAATTCGCTGAAAACGTACGCGGAATGGATTGGGCGGAAACCGAAAAGAAAATCCAGAAATGGGCATCAGAGCGCGACTCCTTTTAGTAAAAAAACCGCTATCGAAAAGCTGTGAGCGTTAGAAAGAGATTCTTTTAGGATTACAATCTCTTGTTTCTGAATTCTCCTGGAGCCATTGCTATTCTGATGGCTGAAATGTCAATCTATATTTACGCAGTGTGCAAGTTTTTTTAGTAATCCCAACGGGATTAAATTTTAATAACCACAGGTACAACCTGTGGTTATAAGCAGTAAAATGCACCAACCCCGGACGGGGTTGAACAACAAAATTGAAATTCTGGTTCTTTTTTTTTTGCTAAAGCTTGTGATTTAGTTGGATATTGCTGAAATATCAGATATAGTACTTATTAGTCTAAATTTTAAGTACTTTTACATAAGGATAAGTTTATGAAACAATGGATTGAAAGTTTGCTTGCGTTACAAAAAGTTGACATGCGGATTATCAATCTGCACCTGCGCCTGAAAATGATCCCTTCCGAGATTACTAAACTAAAAGAAAAAAAAGAGAACACTGAAGCCAGCCTTTCCGACGCGAAAAGCTCTATGCAGAAAACCGGACTTGATATTAAACAAACAGAATCCGCTATTGCCGAAATTAATACCAAGATTGAACAATTACAGCAGCAGTCCTCACTGATTAAGAAAAATACAGAATATCAAGCGATGCTTTCGCAAATAGATACTCAAAAAGGGAAAATCAGTGAACTGGAAACCACAATGCTTCTTTTGTTTGACCAGGATGAAGAAAATAAAGAAAAATTTAAAGAAATAACAAAAGAATTTGAAGCGGAAAAGAGCGCTATTGCTGAAGAAATTGACGAATTAACCGAGCTCAGCGGCGAGGTCAAAACCGAAATACAACAATTAATAGACAGCCGTCCCCCGCTTGAAGCTAGAGTTGACAGTACTGTTTTAACACAATATAAACGCCTGCTGAAAGCCAAGAAAGCTCCTCTGGCAAAAGTTAACTCAGCCGGAATTTGCAGTAGTTGTCATTTGAAAATAACTCCGCAAACCATGACTGAAACCAAAAAAGAAGCGGTCGTTTACTGCGACAACTGTTCGTGTCTGCTTTATTTGGAAAAATAGAATCTCAACTGTACAAAGACCTCATACCGCAAGCGGTAAATTTCTTTAATTTGTTTTATTATTTGTCTAAGAAAAATGTAAATATTAAGTTTTCACCCGTGTAAAGTATATTTTAATATGAAAACACACGCTTCGAAAAAAATTTGTGTTGTAATGAGTCAGATGCCGGACTCAACATCACCCCGCTTTTTAGCTCAACTTGATGTCCTGCAGCAAATGGGCTATTTCCTGCGTATTGTTTCCTTGAAAGAGCAATCCTGTCAGGAAAACCTGTTCGGATATTCCCGGTTGAAAGAACAAACTGTTTCTTTGAAACAGTCTAAGCGCCGGATTCCGCAAGCGCTCCTTACATTAATTTTGTTGGGAATAATTGCCCCGATAAGGTCTTTACAAGCTTTCGGCGCAATGCTGAAAATGTTATTTAGTTTTAAAGATCGCAAGCAGGTCATAAAAAATTATTTACAGGCAGCCATATTAGTTAATCAGCATATTATTGACAAAGAAATTAGTCATTTGCATGCTCATTGCGAACGCAATGCTGTACGAACAACTTATTTATCTTCAATCCTGACCAGCTTAAATTCCAGCTATCTGACTCTTCCCGGAGAGATTTTTGAACCTGATTTTATGCTGTTCAAGCCAGCGTTGATTCATAGTGCGTTTATTTTTACTTTATCTGAATATGAACAGAAAATTCTTATGGAAAAAGTTTTTTCCGACCTTGAGTTGCTGCCGGGTATGTTTTGTTTTCTAAACGGTATTGATCTGAAAAAGTTTGAATTTATTCAATCTTTATCGCCCCCCCAAAAACCTTATCAATTTTTAACGACCGCTTATTTAAGCAAGAAAAAAGGCTTGGACACGGTTTTATGTGCTTTACGGGAACTCAAGGATGAAGGATTGAAATTTGAATATAAAATTGTTGGTGATGGTCCAGCTCGAAAAAGTTTGGAAGACCTGACAAAAACTTTAGCTCTTGAAAATGAAGTTACTTTTACCGGCATCAAACCGCGATACGAAATCCCAAAATTTTTAGCTAAGGCAGATTTGTTTGTTTTAGCACCACGCATACTGGAAAATGGCGAACAAGATTCGATGCCGTTAGGAATAAAGGAAGCGATGGCAACAGGCGTTCCGGTAGTTGCGACTGATTGCGGCGCGATGAGAGAGCTGGTTGAATCAGAAGAAACGGGATTATTGATTTCACCCGAAGACATATCGGCTTTTGCGACGGCTTGTAAACGTTTATTAACTGATCAAGACTTACGGAATCAAATTATTTTGAAAGCGCGTTTGCAAATCGAAGGTGTATACGATATCCACAAACAAGCGGAAGCGTTTAATGATTATATTATCAATCACAACCTCCCTTTGTAAGTTCAAATTTTGAAACAGCCTAAGCTATAGGGTGTTTTATTAGCTTTTTGCGCAGTCTCGTACAAAAACCTTTTGCAAATGGCTTAAACGGTTATATAGTTATTATACACACCTGTTGTTTAGTAAAATTAAACTTTGGGGGAAATGGAAGGATGCGTATACAAACTAAACTCACTGGTTTTTTCGTAATTGCACTGGCGGCATTTTCTTATGCGCTGATATGGATCAGTACTCAAGCTTACCAGGAAGAGGTTGGTCGTCTTAATGCGGAAGTCAGCAAAGCCCGCCTTCAGGAGATGTACAAAATTGTCAATAAAGAATATGAGCTTTTTCTTGACGGGGCTTATAAGGATATTGGCAAGGCTAAAAGAATTACCCTCAAACGGCTTGAATCAACTTTTCGTTATTCAAGCGACGGCGGTTACAGTTTTCCCTTAGTTATAGCCAGCAACAGGCATATCCGTATGAAACCGCGAAGTTATCCGAGAAGCCACTTCCCATGGAATTCCATATCCCTGTCTAATATTTTCGCGCCGGAAGAGCAAATACAGGAAGAAAGCGTATTGGAAGCTGAGCCATCCGAAGAGCCAAAATCTAAAAAATCAAAATTTAAAGTTCAAGCTACCTATTCTAATATCAGCGGATATGAACGGATTATTCTTTATGTTCCATTTAAAAAACAAAACTGGAATTGGCTGCTTTGCTATTCCTATCCTGTAAACGCGCAGCTTTACGGGGTGGACACTAAATGGTATTCGCACCAGCTTTTCGCGCTTGTCTGTTGTATGGTCGCGTCTGCCGCGGCTCTTTTCTGGTTGATTCAAGTATCTTTATCTCCTCTTAACCGTCTGGTTTTGAGCGCGACTGAGATGGCTGCCGGAATATTTCAGAAACACGATAAAAAACAAAAATTTCCTAATGATGAAATCGGGTTTTTGAGCAAAGCTTTTGACAAAATGGCCAGCCGTATTCAGGAATCAATGAACAAATTACAGTTGGAAATTAAAGAACGCCGGGAAAAAGAACGTGAGATCCGCGAGCTTATTGAAAATACTCCTCTGCCAATCGTGATTCTCGGCAACAATTGGACATACTCCATTAATAACATGTTTTCACGCGTATTCGGTTATGTTGAAACCGATTTAAAAACTTTTGAAGACTGGTTTAAGCTTAGTGCCCCGCCCGGTGTTTCAGAAAAAGAAAATCGCAAAATCTGGAATAAAATTCTTGGTCCAAAAACTTCCGGCTCAGAACTTGTTTTCATTCGCTGTAAAAGCGGACACCTCCTCGAAGTCGAAGTTAGACACAAACAAGTCGAAAAACAAAACCTTTTGATTTTCAATGACCTGACCGAAATTAAAGAAGCTGAAAAACGCCTGCGTACAACCAGGAATTACCTCGCGCAATTGTTTAATTCAATTCATTTACTGTTAATCGGGGTCGATGAAGATGGACGAATTACCCAATGGAATCAGGCCATAGAAGAATTTACCGGCATCAAGGGAGAATTCGCTATCGGAGTCGAACTATGGAACGTCGCGCTATTTTTGCTGAATTTTCAGACAGAAGTACAGGAAGCGATTATTTCTGGAATATCGCACGAAAAATATCGTGAAAATATCTCCTGGCGTAAACGCTCTTATGTGTTTAATATTTCTATCAATCCGCTCTTACATAAAGACAACAAAGGTGCTGTGATTATTCTTGAGGACGTAACTGAACTCGCACGCAAAAATGAACTCTTGTTTCAAGCTCAGAAAATGGAGACAGTCGGTACTCTTACCGGCGGTCTCGCGCATGATTTCAACAATGTTCTCGGCGGTATCAAAGGCTCCTTGTCAATGATTAAATATTATCTCAATAATTCCCCTGATGATATTAAAGACGTTAATGAATTTATCGGATTAGCCGAAGAATCCGTTACCCGTGCCGCCGACATGGTTGAACAATTACTCGCCCTTTCACGCAAAAGTCAACTCACCCTTAAAAAGTTTGATTTAACTCAAGCTTTTGACCATGTCTTAAAAATATGCAGTGGGACTTTTGACAAAAACGTCAATATCAAATTCAAAAAACCATCACGCGAAATTATGGTTAAAGCTGATCAGATTCAGATGGAACAGGTTTTCCTGAATCTGCTTATCAATGCTGAACACGCAATGACTGTTATGCTCGATGACGAGGCTCTAAAAGGCGGAAATATTGATATTGAAATAAGTCAGATTAAACTCCAGAAAGCACAATTTCCGAGTGCTTCCACAACTGATCCCTACTGGAAAATTGTCATTAAAGATTCCGGAGTGGGAATAAAGCCGGAGAATATGCAGAAAATATTTGACCCGTTCTTTACTACTAAAATAAAAAGTAAAGGAACTGGTCTGGGATTAGCCATGGTCTATAATATTATCGACTTGCATAAAGGCTATGTCGAAGCCAAATCTGAACTGGGAAATGGTAGTACCTTTACCATCTATTTACCCGAATTGCAGCCTGAAGGTGCTGAGATGTCATTCGGCAACGACACACATGATCTGTACCTTGGCAGCGGTTGGATTCTCATTATTGATGACGAACCGGTTATCCGTATTACCGCGACAAAAATGCTCGAGCTTCTAGGTTACAGTGTGCTCACCGCGGAAAATGGAGAAGTCGGCATAAAAGTGTTCAAGGAACATCAAAAAGAAATCAGGGCGGTAATTCTGGATATGGCTATGCCGGTAATGACTGGCGATGAAGCATATAAACGCTTGAAGGAAATTGATCCCCAGGTGAAAGTGCTTGTAGCAACTGGTTTCACAAACGACCAGCGCGTTCGCAAAACAATGGAAGCAGGTGCCAGCGAATTTATGAAAAAACCTTATTCTATTAATGTTTTAAGCAGGAAGTTACATGAAATCATCAACTCGTGAACTCTCTAAAATAGAATTCATTGATTTTCATACGCATAAGCAAATCGCTCTGCCGAAGACTTTAAGTGTTATTTCTATCGAACTTGCTGATTTAAAGAATCTAGTGCTGAAAAATTCTGATTATAGATTTTTCAGCGTCGGACTGCACCCGTGGCGACTGCCCGCAAATACCAATAATCTTGAAAAGGATTTAGAAACTTTGCGGCAGGCTCTTCAAACTTCGGAAGTCATTGCCATCGGTGAAGTCGGACTGGATCGCCTGCTGGGACCGGATATGGAAATTCAAAAATTATATTTTACCGGAGCTCTCAAGCTCGCGAAAGAACTGAATAAAACACTAATTGTACATTGCGTTCGTTGTTATCCTGAATTACTTTCCATGAAAAAACAATTTGCTCCTGATGTTAATATGCTTGTGCATGCTTATAACGGAAAAATTGAAATTCTGAAACAGCTTTTGAAACAGGATTGTTATGTTTCCTTCGCTGCTGCCGCGCCGCGGCGCGACGACATCTGCGGATACATTCGTCAAAAACCTGATTGTTTACAGCATGTTTGCCTTGAAACTGATGATTCCGACGTTAATATAAAAGATATTTTTAAGCATGCCTCGCAAGTATTCGAAATGGATATTTCGGAACTTAAACGGATCATGAAAACAAATTTCATTTCACTATTCCAGGATTTCAACAATGTTTAATTTTGATAATATTCCGCTTTGGCAGCAGCGCAGCGCTTTGCTGTTAAAGCCTGAAAATTTAGAGCACCTGAAACAGGCGCGTGTTTTAGTTGCCGGCATTGGCGGTGTCGGCGCATACGCCGCCGAGCTCATTTGCCGTGCCGGTGTAGGCAAAATCACTATTGCTGACGGCGACTGCATCGACCCCACCAACCGTAACCGCCAACTTCCCGCTTTATCCAGCACTGAGGGAAAAAGCAAAGTCGAATTGATGGCGGCACGGCTTTGCGACATCAATCCTGATGCCGAAATCATCCCGATCCATCGTTTTCTGAAAGATGAAGTAACCGCTGAAGTACTCTCTCCCGGTTTCGACTACGTTATTGACGCCATCGACACTCTTACCCAGAAAGTCGCGCTCATAGTCAAATGCCTTGAACTCAATTATCCTCTGGTAAGTTCTATGGGGGCTGGTGGAAAACTCGACCCGACTCAGGTGAAAATTACTGACATTTCTAAAACTTATCAATGTCGTTTGGCAAAAGTCATTCGCAAACGTCTGCACCGGCAGAATGTTCATAAAGGATTCAAGGCGGTTTTTTCCGCCGAAGAAATTCCTGAGCACGCCGTTTATTCCTACGGTGGTGAAGACGGCAAATCCGGTTCGATAGTCGGCACAATTTCCTATATGCCGGCAGTATTCGGCTGTTCCTGCGCCTCAGTAGCAATAAGAGGACTAATATAATCAATCCAGTGAAACGAACTCGCTATCGTTTGAGTTCACGCGCAGTATTTCTTCCATATTGGCTTTAGCGGTGTATAAATTTTGATCCATTTTTGAGATATTCTGTGAGATACCTTCCAATATTTCAGAAATCGGCACTGCTGTAGTGTTGTTCAATTTTAAATTTGACGTTTCACTGAAAGTTTGTTGAGCAAGCGCGGCTTGAACCTTAAGCCGGCTTTGCCGGGCAAGGCTGACCTGCCTGTGTAAAGCAAGCGGCTCAGCTTTCATATACGGTGTTATAAATATTTTTGGCATTATAAAATCCTTTTATAGTTCTTATGCTTTAAATCTTTGTCAACTCGACCTTGACAAAGATGCGATATATTGCTATTGTTTGATATGTAAATTCAGCGGGGTATTATGCAGGAACGTGCTAAAATAACTAAAGCTAAAATTTTGGAAACCGCGATTAAACTTTTTTCTGAATCGGGTTTTCACGGGACACGAGTCGATACTGTCGCAGCGGCGGCAGAGGTCAATAAACAGCGTATTTACGCCTATTTCAGAAATAAAGCGGGTCTGTTTGAAGCTGCTTTGGAGCATGTTTTCGAAGAAGTATCGTTATTTCCGTCAAAAACTCTTGAAAAAGCACTGCGGAAACCGGAAAATCTGACTCCAATGCTGCTTGCTGACTTCATGGGGCTGCACGATAAATACCCCTATTTCTGGCGTATGCTTGCCTGGGCGAATCTTAATAAAGATGTGTCAATTGATTCACTTCTGGATATCATAAGCAATCAGGATAAAGTTATTGAGGAAGCATTTCTTTCAGCTCAAAAAAAAGGCTGTGTAAAAAAGGATATAAGCTTTACCGCTTATCTTTTTAATCTCATGGCGATTTCATTCTTTTATCACTCGAACCAGAAAACTTTATCTAAAACATTTTCATCTGAAATCTATACTCCGGCCGGACGCGAACAACTTATGAAACAATTAATTTCACTTTTTTAAGTATTCTCCCGACAAATATGTGCTATATTAATAGTCATATTGTAACCGGAGGTTAATCATGAACAAAAATTTATATCTTAATTTTATTTTAACAGCAGCAACTATCGCACTGATTTTTCTGGGAGTTATTTTAATCAACGCGCTTGACCGTGTCCAGCAAAGCAGCCAAAGTGTCCTTAAGCG
>DAOWBJ010000323.1 GCA_030634125.1 Victivallales bacterium | reverse complement strand
GCCAAGGGGCTGAAACAGGTTTTCGCCTCTATAGCCAGAGAATGCCGCTGTCAAGTGAAAAAGCTGGCAGTCACTCCGATTTTTGATGACTTCAACAGCGTTATCAGATTTGTAAGAGACTATAATGAACAGGCCGCCAAAGCAAAAAAAAGCAGAATTGATTCCTTCAAGACAAATTCTTTTAGAAAATTGCTTGAAGTAATGGATGAAGATGTTTTAGTAAATACTAGAAATAATCCAAAAGAAATAAAAAACTTTAAATCCAAAGTCTGTAAAGAAATTGATGCGGGAAAGCCCGTTGTGTGGGTAGTGTTTCTTGGTGTGGTTAAGGAAAAACCCAAACCTTTAGTTGCCGCTGGTGGATATGTCCGTTTAATTGTCGGCTATAATCCCAAAACAAATGAAGTAATTTATTCAGACAATTGGGGCACGGGGCATGAATTGAAAAAAATGAGCTGGGAAAAAGCCTGGGCAATAAGTTTAACAGCATTATCCGTAACCAAAAAATAATGTGGTATATCTATGACTACTGAAAATTACATGTTGGAAGCTTTGGAACTGGCTAAGAAGGCCTGGGGACAAACCAGCCCTAATCCTCTGGTTGGAGCGGTAGTGGTTAAAGACAATAACATTGTCGGACGCGGTTATCATCACCGGGCAGGCGAAGCTCACGCCGAAGTTAACGCTTTGCGCGATGCCGGAAAAAACGCCTGTGGCGCGGATATTTATGTTACTCTGGAGCCATGCTCGACTTTCGGGCGTACGCCGCCCTGTACTCAAGCAATTATTGATGCCGGTATAAAAAGAGTTTTTGTCGGTTCCGTCGATCCCAATCCGGCACATGCCGGTAAAGGTTTGAAAATACTCGAACAAGCCGGAATCGAAACTGTATGCGGGATTGAAAAAGATGCCTGCGCCAAAATAAATGAGGCGTTTTTTAGCTGGATCAGCAGCGGAAAACCTTTTGTCATTTTAAAGATGGCGATGACCCTGGACGGCAAAATCGCTACCGCCGACGGACAATCCAAATGGATAACCGGTTCCGCCGCGCGCGGACGCGTTCAATATTTGCGTAAATGGTGTGATGCCGTCATGGTCGGCGGCGAAACCGTCCGCAAAGACCGTCCAGGCTTAACCGTGCGGGACACAGATGCTCCGCAAGCAATAAAACTGATTGCTACACGTTCGATGGATGACAAGGATTTGCTGGAATATTTCCCCGACAACTCAGCGCGCGCGATAAGCCCGTCCTCTCCTGCCCAATGGCAGGATTTATTGACGGAGCTGGGCAAAGAAAACATCACTGCCTTGTTGATTGAAGGCGGCGGAGAATTGGCGGCAGAAGTTCTCAACGCCGGAATTGTTGACAAAATAGAATTCCATATCGCCCTGAAAATACTCGGCGGTAAAGACAGCCGCCCGGTTGTCGGTGGAAAAAATCCTTTAGGTTTGGATGAAGCTAAGTTACTTCGTGATTATAAACTTGAAATTGTCGGCGATGATGTTATTATTTCAGGGTACCTTATAAAATAGTAATTGTAAATGACTGGTGAACATGATAAAATTTTTTAATACGATGAACCGTAAACTCGAAGAGTTTAAGTCCATTCGCCCCAACGAAGTCCGCATGTATACCTGCGGTCCGACAGTTTATAACTTCGCGCATATCGGCAATTTTCGTGCCTATATGTTTGAAGACCTCCTGCGCCGGACACTTAAATATTTCGGCTATAAAGTTACTCAGGTAATGAACTTGACCGACGTTGACGACAAAACTATTCGCGATTCGCAAACCGCGAATATGAGCCTCAACGACTTTACCGCGCAATACAAAAAATCATTTTTTGAAGATCTGAAAGTCCTTAATATTGAAGAAGCTGAAGTTTATCCGGCGGCGACTGACCACATCAATGAGATGATTACCCTGATTGAAGTCCTCATCGAAAAAGGCTATGCTTATCAAGCTGATGATAATTGCGTTTATTTTTCAATAGCAAAATTCCCTGAATACGGCAAACTGGCTAAAATCGACCTCGAAAACCAACGCTCCGGCGTACGGATAAAAAACGATGAGTACGCCAAAGATTCTGTCGCGGACTTCGCACTCTGGAAATCATGGGACGAAAATGACGGCGATGTTCACTGGGAAAGCCCCTGGGGCAAGGGGCGTCCCGGCTGGCATATTGAATGCAGTGCCATGGCTATGCGTTACTTAGGTAAGACTTTTGATATTCATACCGGCGGCATTGACAATATGTTCCCGCACCACGAAGACGAAATAGCTCAAAGCGAGGCCGCCAACGGCTGTACTTATGTGAATTACTGGCTGCATTGCGCTCACCTTATGGTTGAAGGTGATAAAATGTCTAAATCAGCAGGTAATTTTTATACTCTGCGCGAATGCGTTGATAAAGGCTATGACGGCAGAGAATTGCGCTGGGTTCTGCTCGGGGCGCATTACCGCAAAAAACTTAATTTTACTTTTACCGCCTGCGATCAGGCGCGCGGCGCGCTC
>DAOWBJ010000072.1 GCA_030634125.1 Victivallales bacterium | reverse complement strand
TGTCTCGCGATCCATGCGTATATGAAACTGCGACAACCGCTGCCGGTCAAAAACAGCATACCCTCAGCGGAATCAAACCGAAAAACCGACCAATTCCCCGCAAAAACTTAATTGCCGGGAGGCATTCAGTTTCCCCGGAACATGGCACGGATAGAATCAACCCGCCAATGGATAATTTTGTTTCCGCAGGCAATATTATTTTTTCGACTGGCGATTCTTTAATGTCCACTTGCACCTCCAAAATTTACACATTCACGTTAGTTATTCTTTTTCCTTGCCTTCGTTTTGGAGGAAGCTTTAGTTTTGCGGGGTTTCGCAGCCGCTTTTTTCCTGGTTGCGGAGACAGCTTTTACTGATGCAACGGTTTTGCTTTTCTTCGGTCTGCCGGGTTTACGTTTTGTGGCTGTGTCTGATTTGTCCACCTTTTTTTTCTTCGGCCTGCCGGGTTTACGTTTTTTGCTTACGGCGGGAACTTCGATATCATCGTCAAGCGAATCAAGTTCGATGCCGAAAATACCACTCAGGGCATCTTCATCAATATCTGCCGGAACGGTGCTGTCGACTAAGGCATCGGTGATGTCGGTTGAGAATAATTCATTCTGATCTACGCCGCGCAACAGGAAAAATAATTCAGGTTCTTTGTCCAACCGGGCTCCGATACCGTACATAACTGCCGCCAGATGTTTGCATAGATCAGCCCAGTCAGGACAGTTGCAAATCATCTTAATTTCTTTGGGGGCCGGAAACATACCTTCATTTTTCCGGCAAAGAAGTTCGATAATTTCCGGGCTGAGTTTCCCATTTATCAAATCAATCAGCGAAGCAATTTTCCCGGCGCATTCGCGTTTGATTGTCTTCCATTTTTTTTGAGACAATTCCTTAATGCCAATATCAATTTCGTAAAGTTCCGAGCCCATTACCATAGCAGTGATTTTTCCTTTGGCGATCTTGAGATCAATCACCGCGCCGCTGCGAACATAGCTGCGGGCGCGCGGCAGGCGGTTTTCGTAGTCATGATAAGATTCAATGTTGTCGCACCAGGCTTTGCCCCAGAATGTTTTAGCTATTTTGCGTCCCTCGATGACTATCGGGGACAGATTTTCTCCTTTTGCGGTCAAGGATTTTATTTTTTTCTGTGCCTGCAATTTTCGCTGCGCCACCGTAACGTATTGCGGGAAACCATAATCACTATATCTGTTCCAACGGGACATCTTTTTGCTCCTTTATAAAAAATTATATAATAGACCTTACATCGAGTTCAACAAATTTCAATAATTCTTCGTTATTCATATCAGTTAAAAGTTTTTCCGCTCCATGACCGAGCAACGAATCAGCCAGGTTTTTTTTCTCATCAATCAAGGCATCTATTTTTTCTTCGATAGTGCCTTTGCAGATAAATTTGTGTGCCAGCACGTTCCGGTGCTGACCGATACGAAAGGCGCGGTCAGTAGCCTGATTTTCAACTGCGGGGTTCCACCAACGGTCAAAATGAACTACATGGTTGGCGGCGGTCAGGTTGAGGCCGGTCCCGGCGGCTTTCAATGACAGCACGAAGAATGGCGGACCGGATTCGCTTTGAAACTGTTCCACCAAGTGTTGACGTCGTTTGATGGAAGTACCGCCGTGTAATATCAATCCCGGACGCTTAAAGCAGCGGGACAAGTGTTCATGCAAAGGTTCAGTCATTTCCCTGAATTGGGTAAAGACCAGCATTTTTTCCTGACGCGAGTCGATTTCTTCGGCGATGTTCGTCAGGCGGAGAAATTTTCCGCCGGATTCCGGATCGTATTCACCGTTGCCGGAAAACTGCGCCGGATGATTGCATATCTGCTTGAACATCATCAAGTATTTAAAAACCAGACCTCGCCGTTGGATATTGTCGGCTTCTTTGAGTTCCTTTGCCATTTCCCGAACCGCCTGCTGGTAGATTACAGCCTGCGGCTTGACCAGTTGACAATATACTTTCATCTCGGTTTTATCCGGCAGATCGGAAATAATGCGTTTATCGGTTTTCAGCCGACGCATGATATATGGCTTGGTCAACTGGCGTAAAGGCGCGTAATTGACATTGCCGTCGTCGGTGTTCAGCTTTTTGATAAACTCCTTGAAAGCAGTCAAATTTCCCAGCAAACCGGGGCTGATGAAATTGAATACGCTCCAAAGATCGCTAATACGGTTTTCCACCGGTGTACCGGTAAGTGCCAGACGGCGCGCGCTGCGCAGTGAGCGAACTGCTTTACTCTGTTTCGAGTGCGGGTTTTTAATAGCCTGGGCTTCATCTACGATTACCGCGGTCCAGTTGATTTGATGCAGCACCTTCAGGCGGGACAGCATGCCATAAGTAGTAACTACAGCGTCAAACTGTTGTAAAAACGCTTCAGGGGTGGAGTTCAGTTTTTTAATCTCGTCATTGTTTAGAGCCATCGGATGCAGAATGCCGAACCGCAGTTCCGGGGTGAATTTTTCCGCTTCTTTCCGCCAGTTATGCAACAATGAAGCCGGAACCACCAGTACCGCCGGAGTTTCGGCGGTATCCCCGCGTCGTTTCAAAAGTACGAGGAGGGTAAGCACCTGCAGGGTCTTCCCCAATCCCATATCGTCTGCCAGACAACCGCCCAGGCCAAGCTCGGTCATGCGCCAAAGCCATTGTACACCTTCAAATTGGTATGGACGCAGGGTCTTCCGCAATTTGGGTGGAAGTTCAGGCAGGACAATGCGCGATGGACTGTCCAGTTCAGTCAGCAGCTTTTTTAATTGCCCGGAAGCATTGACGGAGCAGAACTCGCGGTCGATTTCCGGCATAGTGCTAAAGTCTTTCAGATTGGCTCCAGCCAGCATCCGCAGACCTTGTACAAAAGAAAAACCGGCTTCGCCAGCTTGAGCGGCTTCATCCCACTGTTGTAATAAATCTCGGATTTTATCCGGCTCCGCCTCGACCCATTCGCCTTTGATACGTACCAGTCCACCGTCTGAATGGAGTATTTGTTCCAGTTCCTCGCGACTAAGTTCCATTCCATTAAGGGTGGTCTTGAACGAGAAATCCAACAAAGCGTTAATGCCGATTTTCTGTCCTTTTTTCAAATCAATGTTAACTGATACTTTTACTTTCGGCGGCGACGTATTTTTCCAGATGTTGGCAATGCGGACAATGACGCCACTTTCCTCAATTGCCGGAATATCGTGCAGAAAATCATATGCCTGACGCGCGGTCCAGACCTGTGGACGAAAAATTCCGCGACTTTCCTGCAACTGCACGATCAATTTACTTCGTTCACTGGCTCCTTGTACCGGTTTTAACAAAGTCAGCAAAGCGTTACGGTCATTAGCATAGGCTTTGACCGCCGCGCCCAGCGGCAAGTGCTTAGGGCTGTTGTTTTCAGACAGCCGGTGGATGAAGGTGGCGATGAAAGCAAATGGATAAGTACCGGTCTTGTCCTGTTTGTTTTCAGCCAGATGAAAACTGACTTTACCAACATTTTTCCAGGCTGGATTCAGTTTCCTTACCCATTCGCTAAATGCGCCGGAATAATTATTGAATTCATCTTGAACGCAGCGTTCCAGCGCGGTTCTGAGTTCCATAAGCCAGTCGGCATTGATATATTCCGCGCCACGCAATGGCGGTGCCTCCAATACCTCAAAACCGAAAGCTGAAGCATCCGGGCGAATACTGTCGAATAACGCAGTCAGATCGCGGCTTTCAGGTTCCTGCGCATGACAGAGCCGGGTTACAAATTCCCGCGCTTGATTGCGGAAATAACGGAATGACGCGGGAATCCCGGACGGCAGTTCTTCGCGGATCAGTGCAAGCAAACCGGAACCGTTTCCTAGGGAAAAACTTTTCATAAGGTTGTCAGCCGTATTTTTCGGAGCGTTCCAGATTTCGTTAGTATTTGCCGCAGTCGCCGACTCAATACGCAAATGTCCAGACGGACTTAATATTAATTCAATATTCATAATAGCTTGGGCAAAAAAATCCTTCGAGTAATCGTCTTTTTTAATTATTTTATTCTCTATCTTGTTTTGCGGTCATTGACCCGTTAAGAAAAATCGCTCTCTTTTTCAAAAAGTCAAGGGCGAAACATAAATTTGTAATATGCCTTTCACTTGATTATATTATAAATGTTAATCAACTTTGGCAAAACGCATATCATGAAAATTCAATTATCATCCTGTTTGATGTTCATATGATTTGCGAAAATATGGAGTGAAAACAATATGACGGTTAAAATACCTCAAAAGCTTCTGCCGTGGGTGGAAGCACGAAAAAAGCATCATCTGTCCCATGCGCAAATCCAGATGCCGCGGGAATTGGGAATGAAGCCCAAAAGTCTGGATAAACTGGCAAATTGCAAACAGCAACCACTGTACAGAAAAGCCAACAATATAATTTTATCCGTGGAAAGTACATTGTTATTTTTTAATCTTGGATTGTTTAGGCAGTGAAAATTTAACAATTTTATATTTTGTAAATTGATTATTTTTTTACATCTTTGTTTTATTCTATTGTTTTTTGTAGTTTTATGTGTATAATACACAATACAGTTTTTTCTAAGTTCAAAATAAGGAGTCAAATTATGGCTAATACCAGCAACATGCAAGTTACACCGTTTGTCAACCGTCTCCGGGGCAGACTGCCTAAGGTCGGAATCCGCCCGACAATTGATGGCCGTCGTCAAGGAGTTCGTGAATCTCTTGAAGTTCAAACTATGGCAATGGCAAAGTCCGCGGCTGAATTAATCAGCACGCATCTGCGTCATTCCAACGGCATGCCGGTTGAATGCGTTATCGCGGACACCTGTATTGGCGGCGTTGCCGAAGCGGCAATGTGCGCTGACAAATTCGAAGCCGAAGGCGTGGGCGTATCCCTGACCGTGAGCCCCTGCTGGTGCTACGGCGCTGAAACTATGGATATGAATCCTTCCATACCCAAAGCTGTCTGGGGATTTAACGGCACAGAACGTCCGGGCGCGGTTTATCTGGCGGCGGTACTGGCGGGGCACACCCAAAAAGGCGTACCGGCATTTGGAATTTACGGACGCGATGTCCAGGATGCCGATGATACTGAAATACCTGACGATGTTAAAGAAAAGATTTTACGCTTTACTCGTGCCGGAATCGCGGCGGCGACCATGCGCGGCAAATCCTACCTGTCAATGGGCAGTTGTTCAATGGGTATAGCCGGTTCTCTGGTTGAACCTTCGTTCTTTGAAGATTTCCTCGGCATGCGCTGCGAATCCGTCGATATGACCGAATTTATCCGCCGTATCAATGAAAATATTTTTGATCCGGAAGAATACGAACGCGCTTTGGCGTGGACTAAAGAAAACTGCAAAGAAGGGGAAGACTTCAATCCTTCCGAACAACAAATGTCCGCGGCTGAAAAAGACGCTATCTGGGAATATGTCGTAAAAATGACTTTAATCGGTCGTGATTTGATGATCGGTAATCCGCGACTGGCTGAATTAGGTTTCGGCGAAGAAGCACTGGGACACAACGCTATCGCGTCCGGTTTCCAGGGTCAGCGTCAATGGACCGACCACATGCCGAACGGTGATTTTATGGAAGTCATCCTTAATTCCTCTTTCGACTGGAACGGTATCCGTGAAGCTTTTGTCTGCGCCACCGAAAATGACGCGCTCAACGGTGTTGCCATGTTGTTTGGTCACTTATTGACCGGTACGTCTCAAGGCTTTTCAGACGTTCGTACTTTCTGGAGCCCCGAAGCAGTCAAAAGAACTACCGGGCATGAGTTGACTGGTATGGGAGCTAATGGACTCATCCATCTAATCAATTCCGGTTCGACAACTATGGACGCGACTGGTCAACAGGAATGCAAAGGCAAACCAGTAATGAAACATTTCTGGGACATCACCCCTGAAGAAGCAGGCAAATGTCTGGATGCGACTGAATGGTGCGCGGCTATCTCCGAATATTTCCGCGGTGGTGGTTTTTCATCACGTTTCCTGACAAAAACGGGCATGCCGATCACAATGTCCCGTGTTAATCTGGTCAAAGGTCTCGGTCCGGTTCTGCAAATTGCCGAAGGATATACTTTCGAGTTACCGCCAGAAGTTCATGACGCACTTGATCTACGCACAAGTCCGAGTTGGCCGACAACCTGGTTTGCTCCCAACTTGACTGGTGAAGGAGCTTTCAAGGACGTTTACAGCGTGATGGCTAACTGGGGCGCAAATCATGGTGCGTTCAGCTATGGTCATATCGGTGCTGACTTGATTACTCTGGCTTCAATGCTGCGTATTCCGGTCTGCATGCACAATGTCAATGAAGACAATGTTTTCCGTCCAAGTGCCTGGGCAAGTTTCGGCATGGATAAGGAAGGCAGCGATTATCGTGCCTGCGAAAATCTGGGACCTGTCTACAAATAAGGCGAACGTCGCCTTCGTTTATGGATATACTTTTTTGAGAAAACTGAGTTTATAATCAGTAAATCTTATAAATTCAGTCAAGCATTCGAACGTTCACCAAATATATATAAATACGCAAGGTGGAAACTAACTTATTTCCATCTTGCGTTTTCTATATATTTGTGCTATTTTTATTGTTCTAAATTAATAAGGGGAATTACATGGACAATAAAAAACTCTGGACGCCGATACGAACGAAACCGCGTCAGGAAAAAAAACTGGCTAGATATTGCACGGCAAACAACATCCCCTATTATCTTCCATTAGTACAAAAAAACCACAGTTACGGAAATAGAAAAGCCGCGTTTTCCAGTCCGATGTTTCCCGGTTATGTGTTCTGCCGTATCAATGAAGCGTTATTTTCTAAATTACAGCTTTCCAACGCGATAGTGTATAAAATTTCCATAGATGAACAGTCTGAACGGATATTAATTCAAGAATTAAAAGCGATAAGAGTTTTTGAGCGCATGTCTAACAGCTGTACTATCGAAATTTGCCCTGAACTGATTATCGGCACGCCGGTGGAAATCACCAGAGGTCTGTTCCGGGGCATTACAGGCATCGTGCAATGCCGTAAAAACAAACTAATGCTGATAGTAAGCATTGAATTACTCGGGCAAAACGCGGCGGTGGAAATAAATGCCTCCGACCTGGAAAAGCAATGAGAGCGAAGAGATATGGTTTTCAAAGAAATGTAAAAAGCGGGGAAGGAAAAATAATAAAGTTTTCAAGGTGATTGACGACATAAAGATTATTACATCCTGGCGAAAAACAAAGATATTTTCGACCTTTCATTTATATGCGGCAATGATATTTTTTATTATTTTCCATTTTGCGATAAGATTCAAAAGAATGTGCTTTATATGGTACAAAAAACAGCAATAGCTTGAAAAGAGCTTATCTTGTGATAAATTTTGTAATATAAATCACAGTCATCCCATAGAAAATAAAGTATGTTTGCAAAAAGTAGTCACAGGAGCAGCTTGCTCCGTGACAGAGACTTCTGATTGACTAAAGTTATTGACTTTGTCGAGCGTAAAGGTCGCGGTGCAAGGC
>DAOWBJ010000269.1 GCA_030634125.1 Victivallales bacterium | reverse complement strand
CACCGCTACACCAATCGGCTACCCTGTTGAAATGCGAGAGATAAAAGAAGTATTCGGCTGTTCCGCGTTAAGCAACAGCACAAAATCTCAAACCGGACATATGATTGGCGCGACGGGAGCTGTTGAAATAATATTCACCAGTATGATGATTGAAAACAATTTTATCAGCCCGGCACTAAACCTGGAAAATCCGGAAGAAGAGTTTGAATGGGCTGATTTTGTCCTGCAAACACGTGAAAATGTCAATATTAAACACGCTCTAAGCAATAGTTTTGCTTTTGGCGGCTCAAATGCGGCATTGATTATTTCCGCTGTATAAAACTATAATTTTGCAATATAATTGAGAATTCAAGTAGACAAATGAACTTAACAGCCATATAGTAGCATTCTTGAGTTATACTGTTTTTTAATATTTAATGATAAAAGAGTTACAATATAGCTAATGCAAAAACGTCCAAAATTACCGCCGTGGATTCGGGTAAAAGTAAACTGCGGCACAAATCGTAACGAAGTAGCACATCTTATTGATGAACTTAATTTGCATTCCGTTTGCGCCAGCGCTCACTGCCCTAATCTGAGCGAATGCTGGCATCGCGGCACCGCTACTTTTATGATTCTTGGAAACGAATGCACCCGCAATTGTAAATTTTGCGCGGTCAAACATAATCCGCGTCCAGCTCCGCCGGATCCGCGGGAAGTAACGAATCTGGTAGAAGCGGTTAAGCGCATGAAACTTAAATATGTTGTCATCACTTGTGTTACTCGTGATGATTTGAGCGACGGCGGCGCCAGTCAGTTCGCGGCAATAATTAACGCAATTCATAAAGAAGTACCGGGAACCGGAATTGAGGTGTTAAGCTCTGATTTCAACGGCAGTATTGATGCCCTGAAAACTGTACTTGACGCGGGGCCGACTGTTTTCAATCATAATGTTGAAACTGTCCGGCGCATCGCGGAACAAATCCGCGACAAAGCGACTTATAATCGCTCAATGCAGGTTTTACGTAATGCATATGAACTGACAAAAGGTAAAATTCCTGTGAAGTCAGGATTGATGGTTGGGCTGGGTGAAAAGGATGAGGAAGTCCTTGAAGCCTTAGAAGAATTGAAAAAGAATAAGGTAAGCATATTAACAATCGGTCAATACTTGCCGCCTTCTAATACCCACTGGGAATTAGATCGCTATGTTGAACCGGAAAAGTTTGATGAATGGGCTAAGTTTGCCCGGGAAACAGGTTTTGATTTCGTTGCCAGCGCACCATTGGTTCGCAGTTCGTATAATGCAGAAGAATTATTTTCTGGAAACAAAAAAAAGGTGAAATAATAAAATGCAAATTTTTCTATTAATCATATTATCCGTGCTGCTTGCAGTAGTTATCGTTATTCTGCGAACCAAACTGATTATAATAAAACGCATTTCCGCCAGTCTTTTCAAAGGTGTTACCAAAGAACGTAACGCTACCGCTGATATCCTGCGTTTATCCCGAAAAGTTATTGCTTCGCGAAGCAAGGAAAAAGAATTTTTACCTTATTTTATTAAGTATACGGTCAGGTCACTGAAAGCTAATGGCGGAGCAATATTGCTTTGCGGAGAAGATGATGCTTTCATCGGCTGTGCTGTTTCCGGAACCTTTCCTCCCTTAAAAGAAGTAAGTCCGCAAATTGAAAGCCAACTGCTTGCCCGCGAAAAACGGCATACTGAGTTTATGCGCGGTTTTAAAACAAAATTTACAACACAAAATCTTAAAAAGCTTTGCGGAGCCAAGGGATTTGCTTTTTTCGATAACGAAGCCCCTGAATCTTTTCCTGAACGCTTTATAAACGAAGCTCCGTTTTCATTAATGGCTCCTATTAAAATTGATGAAAAAATTTACGGCTGTATTATTGTTACCTCAAAAGGTGAGTTTGATGCTCATTCATTATCCCGCAATGATGGGGTTTATCTAATTCGTCTTGCTGAAATTGCCTCTCTTTGCCTTGAGGTAATTAAAGCTTTCAGAAAAAGACAAGAACACGAATATCAGCTCCAGGCAGCCCGGGAAGAAGGCATGACGCAAGTATCTTCCGGTATTATTCATAATATTGGTAATGCTATAACAATTGCTAAACTTGCCGTCAACAGCCTGATTGATAATTTTAATGTAAAACCTGAAGATCGTCCGGAAAATTTTATTCTTAAATCAATTATACCGCGTATGGAAGAAGAGCTTGCTAAAGATAACTTAGATAACTTTATCAAAAATGATCCGCAAGGTAAAGAATACTTTTCTGCCATGAAAGAATTACTCAGCCATATCGGAGAGAATGCCGGAGAAAGCTCGGTAATGCTTAAATCTATGTCTGATAAATTATTTCATATCAGTGAAATTATTGAATTACAGCAGCGCTTTATGGGAGAGCTGGGGACTGAAAACATGACCCAGTTGAAAACAGTTATCGAATCATCTGTGACTATTTTTGATGAATCATTCAATAAACGCGGTTTCAAAATTGACACTGACTTAGATGACAAAGTTCCTGAAGTACTTGTTGATTCATCAATGCTTACACAGGTGTTTATCAATTTTATTAAAAATTCTATTGAAGCGATGCGGTCTGAAAATGATAAGACTAAAAAATATGCTTTGAATATCAGTTTAAAAACTGAAGAACGTGATGATAAAAATTATGCGGTTATCAAAATCAGCGATAACGGTCCGGGAATTCCGAATAAAATTAAAGAAAAAATGTTTGATTTCGGATTTTCCACAAAGAAGAATAAGAATAGCAGCAGTCGTGGTATAGGATTGCATTTCTGTATGGATTCAGTGAAAAAATATGGCGGCTTTATCGATATAGACACCGAGGTCGGCAAAGGCAGCTGTTTCACAATTTATATTCCTGTTAACTGATAACTAAAGTGCTGAATTCTATGAACAAACGAATACTTGTTCTTGAACCTTTTTATGGCGGAAGTCATCGTGCGTTCCTGCGGCAATGGGCGGCAAATTGTGATCTGGATTTTACAATTCTCGGCCTGCCTGATAAATTCTGGCGCTGGCGCACACGCCACGCGGCAATATATTTTGCCGATAAATTAAGTTTATTTTCACAAAAAGAGCTTCAATTTGACCTTGTTTTTTGTTCATCCATGTTAAATCTCCCTGAATTCAGAGGTTTAGCTCCAAAAGCTCTGCGCAACTTACCGGCAGTAGTATATTTTCATGAAAACCAGTTAGTTTATCCGATTCATGACGCTGCGCGACGCGATCAGAATACAATTCTCGTAAACTTCAAATCAGCATTAGCGGCGGAGCAGGTCTGGTTTAATTCAGCCTATAACCGTGATACCTTTCT
>DAOWBJ010000266.1 GCA_030634125.1 Victivallales bacterium | reverse complement strand
TGTTTGTGGAATTTTCACTCAAATTTCAAAAAAAATAACGAAACGTTTTCCGGCGATGTCATTTTTTCGATTTTTTCGCAATTGGCCGCCCCCCTGAATGTTATCAAAAATCTCAAAACGCTATTTTCGGTCAGGCACTATATAGGATTTTGTATTATTTGAAGTTGATTTATTTTCAAAAAAATCAATTATTTCTTTCTCTAATGTTGGCTGATTTCCTTTTACTTGCAATATGTAATCAGCTTTTTGCTCTATTATTTCTGAAGCAATTTTTTTCTGTGTTCCCATTGCGTCAATTGTCACTATAGAACCCTTAATATCAATGACTTTCAATAATTCAGGTATAGCTGTGATCTCATTAGATTTTTCAGCGGTTTTGAGTTGCCCCAATACACAATTATTAAGATTTGACCATGCGCTCACCATATGAATCGCAGCTTTATCATCTTTTTTATTGTACGAACCCCGAAGAGTTTTTCCGTCAATTGCGACAAAATCCAATCCGGTATTTTTCACAATTGCACTTATCCAGCTTAAAAATGCGTTTTGAAATTCTTTAGGTTTTATCAAGGTAAAAAATCTTGATATTGTATCGTGACTGGGAATTCCATTCTTCAAATCTATATAATTTTCAAGCCATGCTTTTTTAGCTGTCCCGAAATCTTCAATTTCAGCCCAATAGCCAGCTCCGGTTCGGCAGCTCCGGTTCGGCAGCGGCTCCGGTTCGGCAGTACTTTTCTTTCGATGCTACTGTTTTGTTGCTCCATTTTTGCTGTTTTTCCTTTTTTTGATTGGGTTGAGATCATGGCGAAGCCTATAGCAAAGCAAAAAAATGCACAAAAAAAGAGACACGCCGGTAAACGGTGTAAAAACACCATTTATACCGGCGTGCCTCTTAAGAAGAATTAAGCTTTATTCAAGCCGCATTGCTTCGTTAACAAACTACGCCAACTTACCATATCGATCCTCATAACAAGACCATATGGCACGTCATTTTAATTGTCTGATTGTTTAATTATCTACCTTTTTTACCTCCTGTGGTGGATTAAAATTTCTTCGTACAATTTGTACTCAACTTTTTCACGTTAAACTTTTACATTTGATTTTATAGTATCTTTAATTTATGATATATTGCTGATTTTATTTCCAGTCATCTGCAATTTTCTCGGCGGTTTTGAAAACTCCGCCTCTGTTTTTTAGTTCTTTTAATAATATATCGAATTCACGGCAGGCTACATCACCACAGTTTTTAGTGATAAACGGTAACGGCGTTACGCTAGCTTCGCCATAGTCGATTGCGCCTTGCGGCATTGCGTGAAATTCCCATGGATGAAAGTAAAAAGCCAAGACCGGACGAACTTTCCGGGCATCAACATATTCAATGAAGCTATCCACCTTTTTTAGCAAGGCTTCAGCAGATTCTGTACGGAATAGCGGCCATTGGTCGCGGTCACGTTGATAAGGGTCATTGCTTTCCATGCTAAGGTCGCAGAAGTTTGGAATCTCAATCAAGTTCATATTACCTTCTTCAACCCAATTTTCTTTGGACGGGTGATATGGATAATATAAATTTCGATAAAAGTACAATGGTAATGTAGCATCGGCTTTATAACCAAGCTCTTCGAGGACATTAGTCACTTGAGTGCTTCCCCAGAGTCTTGGACAGCGAAAACTTACTGGTTTGACACCAGATACTTCTTCGACAAGCCTGGTTGCTTCGCAAATACGTCCTTCTACCTCAAACGGAAATACCGGCCAGTTGTTCGGCAATGGAAAAATCGGATCACCGAGGGTTTCATGAACCAGGCTGTGGCAGGCGGTTTCGTGTCCGGCGTTTTTTACTTGCATTACTTCAGACGGATTGTTTTCGGCTGCGTGTCCAGTCCAGAAATAAGTCGCTACGGCAGTGTGTTTTGCCATGATTTCGAGCAAACGAGGAGTGCCGTGACGCACACCCTCGTATTCGCTGGTGAAGGAACCAATATCAGTTTCCATATCGATTCCCAACAATATGTCAAATTCTGTTTTCATTTTTTTATATAGTTGTGTGTAATTTGTCCATTTTCGGGCTGAATGGAACAGCACCATTTTCGGTGATTTCATAACCGGTTTCAATGCGCACTCCGTCGAATTCAGGATGGCCGAAGAAACTAATATCAACACATACAGTCATTCCAGGAACTAAAACATCATCACTGCCGGGACCGAAGAATGGTGATTCCGCTTCGTGGAGACCAATAGTATGAACGAATGGACAGACGAGATATTTGCTGAAACCATGTTTTTCAAAATAAGCACGAGCCGGCGCGTCGATTTCACGACCAGTTTTACCAACAATCAACATGTCTTTAGTCAAGCGAAATGCTTCTTTTAGATGATTCATGCACTCTTGCTGTTTAGCAGTGTATTCACCTGAAATCGGAAGAGCATCACCCATGACTCCGGCATAACCGTTTACTTTTGGAGCCAAACCAATCATTACCAATTCACCGTCTTCAACTTTTTTAGAACTGGCGGTAGGCACTACAGCATTAGAACGTGCGCCGCTACCGACGATTGCACTGAATCCAAAACCACTGGCTCCGCGACTACGGGCTGCGTATTCACCAGCGGCGGCAATCTGGATTTCAGAATTTCCAGCAACAGTAGCTTCTTTCATTGCGTCATAACAGTAATCCGCCAATCCGAAACCAGCTCTAATCTGTTCAATTTCCCATTTGGATTTCACGAATCTCAGACTAACAAACTCGTCAGTAATATCCACCATTTCAACACCGGTAAAACCATCAACGATGCCTTGATAACATTCAGCAGGCATGCGTCCGGCACCAACTAAACCAATACGTTTTACTTGACCTAGATTTTCATTTAGTTCAGCAAAGAGTCCAGGAAAATCAATAATTGTAGCATTAGGATATTCTTCGTCTGGTACCATGAATACTGGGAAATTACGAGTTTCGGTGATAGTGCTGTCAAGTTTTGCGAATGGTTCACTTTCAGGTCCTCCTAGCAATAAAGGAGTGCCTTTTCTAGGAACTAATACTGTACCGCTTTCAAACTGTGGACACCAACCAGTCAAATACCATCCGTTACCAATATTGAATTCATCATAATAAACTAATGCCAGATCTAAGTTTTTTGCTTCCAGCATTTCACGAACTTGTGCGATTCTATTATCGCACTCTGATTGAATTAAATAACCCATTTTATTACCTCGTTTTTTTTATTATATTTATAATATTTCCGATTTTATTACTAACATTTCGGGGAACAGATTTTTAACCTTTTCCCCCTATATTAGGATTCCCAGCTTCTCAGCTTTAAATTCATTTTTGAGATAATTCTCGTCAAGCTGGAGTGCTTTCTCTAAAAATTTCTCAACGGTATTCGTAATT
>DAOWBJ010000276.1 GCA_030634125.1 Victivallales bacterium | reverse complement strand
GTAGTCACCCCCTGTCTCAGGGGTGGGGAACGCTTGTATTGCTGAGACAACAGTGACATCGCGAACATGAAAATGTTAGATTTTAACATCATGTTATCAGCGCACCCTCATGATTCAAATTTATTTCCTTGATTATTAAGCCTTTCGCAAATTGGACAGGCTCTATATAATTATCATAAATTACGCAAAGCTTAATTGACTGTTCTCTAAAATATGTTAAATTAATTAACAACGAAAATGATTCTTTAAATAGCAAATACAATGTTTTTTAAAACTAAAAATATATATAATGTCAATACCTACGGAGCGGAAATTCTTAAAAAACCATCCGATGAGATAAAGGATGTTACTCCGGAAATTCATAAAATTGCTGAAGAGATGATATTAACAATGCAGCTTTTCGACGGCATCGGCCTGGCCGGGCCTCAATATGGTGTGCACATAAGAATTGTCGCTTTAGCTGTGCCTGCCCCTGAAAACCCGGCGATTTCGCCGGGTGAAGCACTTCTTCTGCCGCGTATGCCAATGGTAATAATCAACCCTGAAATAATTGCCGCGGGCGAAACTACTGATACTGCAGAGGAAGGCTGTTTGAGTGTGCCTGAGATTTTTGCTCCGGTTGAGCGTCCGCAGTTTATTCAATTCCGCGCCCAGACTATTGACGGGGAATTGATCGAATGCGAATGCGGCGGCTTGCTGGCGCGCTGTTTGCAGCATGAAGTCGATCATCTTCAGGGAATATTGTTTGTTGACCGTTTGACAAAAGAAGATTTTAGTGTTATAGAATCTAAATTGAAGAGATTGAAAAAAAGCGGCAGTAGAAAAGATTTTAAAAAAACAATTTCGGTTTAATCCATGAATTTTTTTACAGCTTTAATTGGCACATGTAAAGACACAAAGGTTTTTGCAAAGCTTTTATCCCAATCTATGGGCAGAGCTTTTTGGCATTTATGTATCCTGGTATTTATTTGTTCATTATTCATAATGTTGTGTACTTATGCCAAAACTTCACAAAAAATTGACGAAACTTTCGCGCAGGCGGAAGAGTCTTTTGGGGATATTCAGGTCAACAAAAACGGAATAACACCGAAAAATATTATTGGTGGAAAATCTCTTCTTGTAGCTGACAATCTCCAGAGAATAACTTATCTGCCAAGTATAGGCGAAGGTAATCTGCCCGAAATAGATGGCGATGATGTTAACTCCGGTTTGCTATGGACTCCGGCAATATTCGCTCCCTGGGTAAAAATCGGACCTGATAATTTTTTACTGCTTCCATTTGCCTACTGCTCAAACAAACAATTAACTGCTGAAAGCATACAGCGTTCCGCTATAGCGTCTTATATAAAGGACAACACATCAGTAAAAGATAAATTTGTTTGTCATCTCCCGGAACTATCCTGGTCAGTATTAAGAGATTACTACAAAAACATGTTAATTTCGGCAGAATTTTCAGGAAATCTGGTCGGCATTATTTTGCAGGTATTATTTTTTGTTATGATGTTTTCTTTTATTTTGAATTTATCAGCCAAAAACACCGGGGCTCCGGTATTAAAATACAGCACCCGTTTCACAATCGGCATTTATGCCAGTTTTCCGCCGCTTTTGATCGCGACTATGTTCCGTGCTTTTGAGTTACCTTTATTAAGTTTCAGCAGTGTTTACATAATTTGCTTCTCAATATATTTAATAGTTGTATTTACTCGTTTACAACTTGATTTCAACGCGCAAAGACCAGATAAAACCGAATAATATTTGTTTTTTCGGCAACAAGGCTGTATATTCCTGTTTGATATTTTTACACAGCACGTATTTTAAAACTTTTAAAAAGGTTTTTGCTTTATGGATAATAACGACTTTTGCAAGATGCAGAATTGGTATCCGGCTTTGTCCGGTAATACATTTCCGACATCTTTTATAAAACTGCAGCCGGAAGAAATTGAGGCTTTAGCCGATGGCGCGGCTGGTGGTCCAATTGCGCATAATGTCATTACACGCATGAGACAACCAATGCATTATATCCCGGGAAACTGTTTTGTTTCCGTCGATACTTGCGCTCCTACTGATACTGAGCGTTTCAGATTCAAACGCGGTGCGGTCTATTCCCCGGAAAGTGCCTGGAATTTCTTAGTGATGAGCCATAAAGTCCGTGAAGCGGCGGCTAAAAAAGAAGTGAGCCATATTTGCATGCGTCCTTTCCGTCGTATGAACCAAACGCGCGAATTCAGATTGTTCATATACAAAGGTGAATTATCAGCAATGAGTCAATATTGGCTGATTCGTCACTTCCGGCGGCTTGAAGGTATAAAAGAGCAAATATGGAATCACGTCAACGACTTTTTCAACGAAATATCCTGGAATCTGCCGGCAGAAACTTTTGTCATGGATATCTATATTACTTCCAGCAAAAAAATCCTGATTATTGATTTAAATCCATGGGGCAAAGAAACTGACCCGTTATTATTAGGACATTGGGATCGCGATTGGACCGAAAAGAAAGAACTGGTACTAATGCCGCCGCCAACAAAAATCTTCGGCGACGTCAACATATCATTTTAAGCAAAGATTAACGGCAATACTTTTGCGTCAATATCCGCTTCATCTTCGCTGACATCTAATTTGAACAACTGCCAGCTTTCACAATTTTCCACACACTCCCCGGGAGCGATGCGTTTCAACGGCGAGAATGTTTCCATTTCCAGAAATCCCGGCATGGTAAAAAATTCGGCATTGCAATTATAGTCCGGGTATTCCGCATCTTCGCAATAATCATGTTTTTTCAGGAATAAATCACCGTTCAAAGCATAAGCCATCCATGCCTGTTTGTTCAGAATACCGATTTTCTGCTTAGATTCAATTTTTGAATCCTCTTTAAACTGAATATATTTATCACCCCAAATAAAGCGTGAATCAGTCATTTTTGTAAACTGCCACAGCACCAGCGGTCGTGCGGGAGCAAATGATTCATCTGCCTCTGAGCCGTGAGCCACGTATGGTTCTTGAGGAATAATCGCTCTCCCCTCGGGAGCCATCACCGTCAGACACCAGGCGGAAAGTTCAACATCCCACAAACCGATATTAAATATTTTATGCGATAACTTAACTTCGCTGGTCTTTTCATCCAGTTCTATTTCAATAACTTTTTTGAGATTGTTATTTGGTTCAGGCGGACAATCCAGAATCACTTTATTGCCGGAACACTCGTAGTTAACAGCTTCATTATCAGGAAAATAAGTACGCGGCAT
>DAOWBJ010000183.1 GCA_030634125.1 Victivallales bacterium | reverse complement strand
ATCGTTCATAAAGCTGTTTTGAGCTTTAGTTCTCTCCTCGTCGCTCATTCCGGCGTGGTATGGAATACATTGAAATTCACTGGCGATCTGCTCAACCGCTTTGCGTGTTGAAGCATAAATTATCGTCGGGCAGGGATTTTTCATAAGTTTGCGTATCGCCGCGCTTTTTTGCTGATTAGTATTGCAGTGCAGTACAGAAAAAGCCAGATTCGGGCGTTTAAAACCTGCCGCGTGTAAAACCATTTCGGGGCGCTGAAGCTGTTTTATGATGTCCTCGCGCACCTGCAAAGTAGCGGTAGCGGTAAAAGCGCAGACCTGCTCGATTCCGCATTGCCGGATTGTGTCGCCGAGCCTCAAGTATGAAGGTCTGAAGTCATGCCCCCATTGACTTATGCAATGCGCTTCGTCAATAATCATGACGCTTGGCGCCTGGTGTTCTATCAAACTTTGAAAAGCACTCATGCCAAAGCGTTCCGGCGCGACGTAAAGCAGTTTTACTTCACCAATCGCGACATCACTCAAGATACGCTGCTGTTCGCTCATTGAAATAGTACTATTGATAAAAGCGGCTGGAAGTCCTTTTGCCCGCAGCGCGTCAACCTGGTCTTTCATCAGGGAAATGAGCGGGGAAACGATAATTCCATAGCCCGGTCTCATCAAAACAGGTAATTGATAGCACAAGGATTTACCCGCTCCGGTCGGCATAATCACGCACAAGTCATCGCTCTTGAGAATATCCAGAACCACATCTTCCTGATTATCCAGAAAAGCATTAAATCCAAAATATTTTTTCAGAGCGGCGGAAGCATCACTTCGAATATTGTTCATTATTTAAAATCCCCGCTTGATATAGTCCTGCTTTCTTCGCCGTCGTGTTCGATATTGATGTGAATGGTGTGTGCCGGCAGCAAAGTGTCGATGCGTTCGGGCCATTCGATAATAGTATAGGCTTCCGGGCTTTCCAGGTATTCATCCACCCCGAAGGCTAAGGCGGCCCTCGGCGTATCAACGCGGTACAAATCCAGATGGAAAAACCAGCTACCGTCTTCAAGGGGGTATTCCTGAATAATGGTATAGGTCGGGCTCGATACCGGTTCAATGATATTTAAACCACGCGCGAAACCTCTGGAAAAAACAGTCTTTCCCGCCCCTAAATTACCGTGCAGGGCAATAACACATCCTGGTTTGAGTTCCTGCGCCAGACGCGCGGCAAAATCTTCGGTTTCCTGTTCGGAATTACTTTTTATCAGTTCACTTTGTTTAATGTTCATAACCCTTTTTAAATCTCTTACTCAAATCTTCGCCGTCAGGAGCTGTTACCTCTCCGGGCGGATTTGCTCTTATTTCACCAATGGAAGTCAAAGCGGTTTCAAAAGCCCACTCTTTCCGCAAAATTTCCGCTTTGTCAGCCGGAACACAAAATAATAATTCATAATCCTCGCCATCACCCAAAGCCTGTTTCAAAGTAGCGTCAGCGTTAACCGGAATATGTCCCAGTTCAAGCATTACCGCCGCTTCCGAAGCTTTAGCCAGACGCTGCGCGTCAATCAGCAAGCCGTCGCTTATATCAATCATCGCGTTCACATAAGCACCAGTCGCTAAAAAACGCCCCTCGGCTAAACGCGGCTCAAATGTCAAATGCCGTCCCGATTCATAAGAATTACCGAGCGCACCCGTAACAAATACTATATCACCAACTTGTGCTCCTGAACGACAACACATCAAATCCCGTTCAACGATGCCTAAAATAGTTAACGAAGCGACTTCACCAGTTTCCCCCTTAGGCAGGGACGAAAAATCTCCGCCGCAAAGCGATATGTCAAATTTTTCCGCCGCCTCCCGTAAGCCGTCGTAAAACTCCAGTAAATATTTATCGTCAGCAGTATTTGTCGCCAAAGCCAGCAATGCCCATGATGCTTTGCCGCCCATTGCCGCAATATCGCTCAGGTTGCGCTTCAACAATTTCGCACCGACAACGCGCGGAACGGTCGTCGAGCGGTCGTAATGAACCGAGCTGATCAATTGATCGACAGCGGCTAACAATAAATCACCGGTTCCAAGATCAAGTGCGGCACAATCATCACCCGGCCCCAGAAAAACATTTTTATCCTGTTTCAAATCAGGCAGTATTTTTTCTAATAATTTTATTTCATTCATTTTGCCAACGCCTCCGCGTAAATTATATGTCCCTGTAGTTACTTTACAGCCTTTTTGCCGAAAACTCTAAAAAAAATTGAAAGAAAATCGAATATTACTGGATTTTTGCTTATTCAACCGCATTTTACTATAGACAATTTAATAAACTTGAGGGTTGCCAATTGGATCATAACTTACTTTTATTCACAATTTATGCTCTTTACCTGGTTTTTCAACTAGGTTTCGCGGCTCACATTCTGCTTACGCGTAATGATGAACCCGCCAGCGCTTTGATGTGGCTGCTGGTAATTATTTTATTACCGGTTTTAGGCATGATTATATATTGCTTTTTCGGTGTCATCAGAATCAAAACGGTTGGTCTGCGAGTTCAAAAAATACAGGATTTTGTTGATTCTTCAAAAAACAAATACCTTGGCAAACAGATAGAAACTTACCTTAACAACCTCAAAGAGTTTATACCGGAATCTGGAAGCTGCAATCAGGACGTCAGACAAATACTCGACAATCTCTTGCCCGCCCGCATGCCCTTAAGCGGCAACAATCTGGAACTTCTCCGCGACGGTACAATCGTATACCCGCGAATGCTTGAAGATATTAAAAAAGCTAAGCACACTATCAGAATGCAGTCATTCATCATTATGGATGACCCCGTCGGCAAAGCTCTTTTTGACGCGCTTGAAGCACAAGCTGAAAAAGGTGTGGATGTAAAGGTGCAGTACGATAGTTTTGGAAGTTTCAAGGCGTCATTTTCCTATTTTTTCCACCGCTATGTAAAGCAAAATTTAAATAATCTCACAATCCGCCCCTTTTCTCCTCTGAATATTCTTACTCCGTGGCGGATTCAACTGCGTAACCACCGCAAACTTCTGATTATTGACGGAAAAATCGCTTATATCGGCGGGATTAATATCGCGCAGGAAAACACTAAATCTAAAAAACTGCCCCGCCGGAAACACATTCACGACCTGCATTGCCGCATAACCGGTCCCGCCGTCGCGGAATTCCAGATGGCTTTCCTGAAGGACTGGGTCTATTCAACACGTTCCAAGTTAGTTGCCGAAGAACTGCCATACGATTTCCCTCCCCATAAATGCGAAGGCGATTCAATTGTCCGGGTAGTAGACAGCGGTCCCGGACAAAATTATCAGGGCTCCCAGAATGTCTTTTTCACCGCCGCCGCGACAGCTAAAAATTCACTATGGATATTGACTCCATATTTCGTGCCCGACCACAGCTACATCAAAGCTCTCTCAATGACCGCCGCGCGCGGTGTTGACGTTCGCGTAATCGTTCCTCAAAACAATAATCATCCTTTTGTCGCCCAAGCCTCTCAAAGTTTTTATAGATCCCTGCTGTCCGCAGGCATCAAAGTGTTCGAAAAAAGAGGTGATTTTTCTCATGCCAAAGCCATGTTAGTGGATTCGGAATGGGCGTTCATGGGCTCAAGCAATTGCGATGTCCGCAGTTTTCGTTTGAATTTCGAACTGGATTTTTGTATACAAAAAGGTATTTTCATAGATGATTTACAGAAACAGTTTGATGAAGAACTGGCAGCCTGCATGGAAATAACCCTGAAAGCAGTAAATAACAAAAGCATCCTGATCAAACTGCGCGAGAACTTCTGCGCGCTATTCGCCCCGATCTTGTAATTAAAAAGCCGAATGCAACGGCTTTTTTTCTTTTTTTTATGGCTTTCATTTTGTGCCGGCAGAGCTATATTATAAGGAATCAAATACAGGATAAGATTTTTACTATGAGATATCTCATTGCTTTTATATTTACTATCGGGCTGATCGGCTGCGGCAAAAAAGAAATTCCGCCCCCGCCTACGGCTCATGCTTTGCTGGTCAAAAAATTATTTAATAATCTTAGCCAAAAACAGCACGATCCAGCAGTCAAACGCATTCAAAAAGTATGCGCCCTGGCTCCTTCCAACGAATTTTTAATTCAGCTGGATGAACGTGAGTCTTGCAATAATCATGTTCGAAAAGCTCAAAAACTATTAGATACCGCTAAGGTTCCGCAAGCACTGGCAATAATAAACAGCGCCAGGCACAAATACCCTTTGAGCCGCAATTTACTGGCAATTCAAATAGAACTGACTCAGTTGGAAGGGTTACAAAAACGCGTTAAGCTTTTAAATGCCGCCAGATCTTCAAAAGAAATGAATTTACAAATAAACGCAATCGCGCAGTTTATCAAAAAATATCCCGATGGAAAAGTCCTGCGTCCTCTTTTACGCAAAAAAATATTACAGTCTTTCAAACAGAAATTACACGAAGAGGAACGCGCGCGTTTTGACATTCTTTGCGATCTCGCAACAGCCCGCAAAGCAGAAAGGCTTAATCAGAGTTTGAACAACACTTTGCTGGCGGTTTTAAGCATCGCAAACGCCGCGACAGTCAACAAAAACGAACGGGTCAAACCCGACCTCTTAGATTAAGTATATTTTGACACCTTGAAGGCATAGAATTTATTTACAGGTGTT
>DAOWBJ010000012.1 GCA_030634125.1 Victivallales bacterium | reverse complement strand
AGGCGATACGTCGCCTTCGTTAGTGCCGGCTCTTCGCTAAGGCTGGAGCCGGTAAAACAACTTAAATGGAAGGTTTTGCTATGATTAGTCCAGCTTGGGCACATCGTGAAAGGGTACGGAAAGCTGAAGCGGCGAAAGCCGCTAAGGTCGCACTCGATGCCGCGGATAAAGAAGCTATTAAAGAAATGGCTTCCGGTAATGAAAAGTTTGCAGTACTGCTGAGAGCAATTGAAGGCGAATGTAAACGGATTAGCGATTTACCGAAAGGATCCGCACGAACTGATTTGAAACGTAATTTGATTGCAATTTATCTGCCGGTTGTAAAAAAATACATCGATGGCGATGACGAGTATGAAAATACTGTTCTTACTCAAGTTTTGGTTTGGCTCTTTGATTGCGGAGAGATCGGCGAAGCTTTGAAAATAGCTGCTGTCGCTATCGAGCAGGAACAGCCAATGCCGTCACGCTTTAAAAGCAATGTTAAAACTTTTGTTGCTGACTCGGTAATGGAATGGGCTAAGGCTCAATTTGATTCCGGCAATTCTGTCGAGCCGTATTTCGGAGCGATGCTTGCTGATATTAGCGACTGGTCGGTTCATGACGATATCAAATTGAAATATGTCAAACTCGCCGCGGATATCGCGCATAAAGATGGAGATATTGACAAGGCACTGGAACTTTGTATCCAGGCTGAAGAAATCGCTCCAGGCAAGTCCGCCTTTAAGTCAATTACGAATTACAAATTACGAATTAAGGAATTATCATGGCTGTTAACTGGGGCGAGGGTACTAGTAATCCTGAAGATAAAATGCTTGATTGCGGGAGTTTTTATCCGGGGATCACTCGTGAGATGTTTTTTGATGCTTATCGCGTTCCATTGACTCTGCCTTTGTCTACAGTTGATCTTCATTTGAGACATTGAAAAGTGACTTTGCGCAGGCTGAGCCTGAGCGTAGCGAAAGGCAAAGTTGAAAATTATAACTGATAACTGATAACTGATAACTGATAACTGATAACTGATAACTGATAACTGATAACTGATAACTGATAACTGGTAACTGAAAAATGGCGGTTTATAAAGATGTTTTAATTGTAGATGATGATCTGGATATTGATGGAGATAACCAGGCGGCGATTATTTATGACGAGGACGTTATTGTTCAGGATCTAATGCATGCTATCAGGGAAAGCGGTTTTTTACATGAAATGCTTGCGGAACGTTCTGATGAACGCCGTCAGCTGCTTCTTCAGAAAATAATTTTGCTGGCTGAAGATGATAATCGGATTATTCCTGGAACGGTCAAGTTAAAGGCTGATCCGAATAATTTTAAATCGTCCGCAGGGAAATGGGTACTGGAAGCAAAAACCTATGAATTTGGAACAATAAATTTAGGATTAACATCATGAGTCTTGATTTAAACAATTTGAGTGCTGAAGAACAGATTTTTTCTGACGCGCTGGCTAACGCCGGCATGCCGGTTGGTGATGACGCGATCAAAGCTGAACTGCAGGGACTTGCGGATGACGCGAACTTGACTATCGCTAATCAGAGTAAGTATTCGGCGTTCTGGTGTTTTTGTTCTGCCGCGATCATTAAACCGATGCAATATTTTACCGCATTTTTGATCAAAAATGTAATGCCGAATTTTTATGTTAAAACAGCTAAAGGCGCGTTCCTGGATATAATTGCCTGGGCTTATGACCTGATACGCCACGCAGCAGTAAAAGCACAGGGCAATCTTTTGTTTACCCGGGTCGACAGCGCACAACAGCTTTTAATTCCTGCCGGCACTCGTGTCCGGACTATTCCGATCAATGGGAATATTTACCGGCTGATTACAATTGCGGACGCTGTCATGGACGTCGATGTCAATACTCTTGAAGTTGCCTGTGAAGCTGAAAGTGCCGGTGCCGCTTATAATCTGGCAGTATCTTATTACTCGATAATGGATTCAGATGTTCCGGGAATAACTGAAGTAACTAATCAGGCGGATTATTTAACTACTGCCGGCAGTAACGAGGAAAACGATGAACAACTGCGTTTGCGGATCCGCAATCAATTCGCCGCGGTCGGTGACTGGCATATTGACGCGAAATATAAAGCGATGATAGCTGAACAGACCGGATTCCAGATTGACCGGATATTTTTTGACCATAGTATTCCTCGTGGACCGGGATCCGCGGACGCGTATATTTTATTTGATGCCGGCGCGGCTTCAGCTGCTACTTTGACGGCAATTAATGACTATATCGCAACTGACGGGAATCACGGGCATGGCGATGATCTGGTGGTAAAGGAAGTTCCGCAAATTGCACATGATGTTTCCGTCACGGTTAATTTTGTTGACAACGTCGCGGACTCCGCGGCTTCGCTTTTAGCAATTGAAAATTTTATCCGCTGCGCTTTTAGAGGTAATACGGATTATGATGAACATGTTACCCAGACCTGGCCTTCAGCAACTTTCAGTTTTTCAAAACTGGATCAGGATCTGCATAATTACTTTTCGGAGATCGCGTCTCTTAACTGGGGTCAAGGTGATATTGAATCAAACCTTGATATTGCAATTCTCGGAGTCCTGACAGTAACGGAGGCGGCATGACGATTGAACGAGAAAGAATAAATTTAAAATTCTGGGAAAGCGGCAGCGTTTTTTCTCTTATTGCGACAATTGCTTTCGCGATTGATCAGTCAGTACGGTCGGACATGCCGGCGATACGAATTTGAATCAAAAATACCTCTGGACTTGGGAGTTCGGATTTTCGATTTTGACTATTTAACTTTAAACAGTAAGGCAATAGCATGAGCAAAAAGCAATCAGATTTCACTTTTGGCGATCCGGAACCGGTCCAGAACTCCAGGATGTTGGACGCCCTGGGTGTTTTTGCCGATATGACCAGTGAATATTATGTTCCGCCGATAGACTTAAACGGCTTGTCAATGATGCGGAGAGCAAACGGCCATCATGGAAGCTGTGTTTTACTGCGTCGAGCTATGCTGGCCAACGCGTTTATTTCTAATGGCGTTTTGTCAATCAGAGATTTTAAAGCACTTGGAATTGATTTTTTGACTTTCGGCAATGCTTATCTGCAAATCCTTCGGAATGCTTTTGACAGACCAACCGGTTTACGTCATGTCGCGGCTTTGAATATGCGTGTCCGGACAAATAAAAAAGGTTTCAGAATACTTCTTCCTGAAGGTGAAACTTTTGATTTTGATAAGGACGAGATACTGCATATTAAAGAATACGATACACAGCAGGAAATTTACGGAGTACCGGACTGGATTGGCGGACTGCAGTCAGCTTTGCTTAACCAGGACGCGACATTGTTCCGGAGAAAATATTATGTCAACGGCGCGCACTTGGGATATATCCTTTACACGAATGACGCAAAGATAGATCCGGGACAAATCAAGGAACTTAAGGAAAAAATTGCCGCGGGAAAAGGAGCCGGCAATTTTAAGTCAATGTATATGCATATTCCGAAAGGCGATAAAGACGGTGTTCAGATTATTCCGGTAGGTGATTTTTCTAAAAAAGATGAGTTTTTGAACATAAAAAATATATCTGCCGCGGACGTAAGGGAAGCACATCGAGTGCCGCCGATCCTGATGGGAATAGTTCCCCAGGGAACCGGCAATCTGGGAGATCCGATAAAAGTAAAAAATGTTTATAACAGTATCGAAACTAAAGCTTTGGCACAGTCATTCATAGATCTAAATGATAAACTGCCGCCAAAACTGCATTTTAAATTTAAAGACTTTGAAATCCCCGAAGAAAAAAATCGTAACACTTAACACGTAGCACAAAAAACGGAGTTTTTATATGGCTAAAATTACTGCAGCAGGGCTGGCTTTAATAGCGCAGCTTCAGGCTGATGTTGAAACTTTGGTAATAGACAGAATGATCTATGCCAATATCGACGGACTGGATCCGGACGTGGAACCACCGGATACAGAAGTCAAACCAGCTGAAAACGATATTGTCCGGGAATCAGTGATTGCTTCGGCTGGATATGTTAATCCGAATACCGTGGTTTATTCCGATGTCCTGGACGCGGCTATCGGAGATTTTTCTTTCAACTGGATCGGATTGTTCTGCACAGAACATAATACGCTGATCGCGGTCACTTATGTTCCGTTGCAAAGCAAGCGCGCGACAGCCGGTTTTAACATTGGGAATACTCTTTGTAAGAATTTCGCGATTAATTATACAGATATTCAGGACCTGACAGAAATTGTTATCGAGGCGGCAATATGGCAACAGGATTTTACATCCACAATAAATTCTGCCGGCAAGACCGGGATAAGTTTCACCGATACAAAACCGGACAACACTCTCTGGATCGACGGTTCGGAACTTCCAGCCGACGCGGCCTATGATGCACTGAACACTTATTTAAACGGTATTTACGGCACCGGTCCGGGTGGACGGAGTTACCTGCCGCCGGCAAAAGGTTATTTTCTGCGCATAACAGACGGCGGCGCCGGCATTGATCCGGACGTGGCAGGGCGTACTGATCGCGGGGACGGAACAAGCGGTAATAATGTCGGTACTAGGCAGGATGATTCTATTGAGGCTCATAAGCATATTAGTATTTTTGGTGGTGGCAATTCAGGTTTATTTGGTCAAGCAGATTCTAATGTCTACTTAGGTACAGGGAATACCGAGGATTGGGATAATAAAGGATATTACACTAATGATGGAAGCAATTATGACGGAATGGTAAATGCTGCTGGTGTTATAGGCAGTGAAACCCGTCCGAAAAATATAAACGTCCGTATATACATCTATTATTAAGGAGCTTAAACATGAAATATTATTCTTTTGACCAATTCGGCTTTTATAACGGAGCCCGAAAAGCACAGGAACTTCCACTGCACCCGGGGCACTTTCTTGGCTGCGGAAAAAATGAAACTGCTGAAACTCCGCTTCTCGAAACAACCGGGACAGCTAATCACTGGGACGGCGAAAACTGGGAACTGGTCGACAATCAGCGCGGCAATCAAATCTGGAATACAAGCAATCCCGGAGAAAAAAAGCTTATCGGCGCGGACAATCTTATTCCTGAAGGCTGGACTTTGCTGGAATACAAAGCTTATCACAAATGGAGTGGATCCGCCTGGGTTGTCGATACCGGCAAAAAACAGGAAGTGATCGCTATTTTGACGGCTCGTATTGAGATGAAAAAAGAAGCTGCAATTTTAAACAATTTTGAATTTGCCGGCAAAAAGTTTTTGTTGTCTGATAAGAACAAATTTGAGTACAAAGCCGAATACGACATCCGGGAAAGTTTGACATATCCGCATCGAGTAAAATGTGTTGACGAATATTACGATATCGCGAATATTGAAGAACATCAGGCGTGGTATTTGTCAGGACTTCAGTTTGCCCGGGCATGTACTGAAGCAAGTTGGATTGAAATCGATGCTTTACAAGAAAAAACAACAGTGGAACTCATAGAGTTGCTTAACCCTTAAAACTTAAATAGGAGATTTTAATTATGGCTATTGGAGGCGTGACGATTGTCCCCCAGGGCGGCGGTTCCGGGATGAGCAATATACAGAAACCGACGAATTATATTTGTGAAAAAATAATCGACCGTGACGCGCTGATCTTATCCCCGGGTGCAAAAGGATCCACGGCGAAAGTTAAAGACGCCAGCGATGATCCAACGGTCGACGCCGGTTGGGCGGTTTATTCCTGGGACGGTGAAACCTGGACTAAAACCGCTGAAGGCGAAAGTTTGGAACATGGCAGAAATTGCATAAAGCTTTCGCCGGACGCGAGTGTTTTTGGAATTGATAACATTTCAGGCGGTTATGCCGCCCGGATTTCCGCTTATGATTCAGCGACTAAAAAAATCACCTTGATAGCGACAGATGACTATGCTCTGGAACCGGAAAAATATATTGATGGCGCGGATATTTATATAGCCCTGAATGTTATTGAGCTGCAGGGAGTGCAAAAATACACCATCGCCTCAAGCACAGTCAATTATAATCCTGATGACGGCACTGTTGTCAATTCTATTGATGTTATTCTAAGTGCTGTTTTGGCAGACCCTGCAGGCGGTGAAACTCCCCCTGAATTCGACATTGAAACATCAAACTGGATAGCCGTTGTCGAATGGCCTGACAGTGATGTCACTACTCAAGCAGAGGGACAAGGCAACTTTGTCAGCGGTGAATCAGCAGGCGCAAACGGTTCATATAATATGATCGTAGGTTTATGTTCTCACGCTCATGGCGTAGGCAATACTTTAATCGGGGATATTTCTAAGATTTATGGAAATGGAAATATCGTTACAGGCAATAGTTTATCCGTATGCGGCATTGGCAATAAAGTCTCCGGTATGTTTACTTTTGTGAATGGTGCTCAAAATGACATAAATGGTGATTTGCATTCAATTCATGGCGATATGAATACTATCATCGGCGATAACATCACGGTAAATGGCGATAATAATGAAACTGTTGAAAGAACAAGGATTGCGGATGACGGCAGTACCATAACAGAAAAGCCGCGACAAGCAAATATCAGCGGAACATTAAATGAAGTCAATGCGGATTATGCAATTACCTGCGGCTATCGCTTGACCAACCGAGCTAAGCACGCTGTCATGTTAGGGCGCGATGCTTATCTTGATGATTCCCCGGAAAACGAGGGAGCGTTCATTGTCGGAGGTGGAGAACTCAATAATCCTCGCAATGCGTTTGAGGTTTATTCCCGTCGTAAAATCACCAATCCGCTCTATAATCCGGCAAACGATCCAGACGGCAACGGCGTGGATTCGGACGGCGAAAAACAGTATATCAGCCAGCTTGCGTTTATGACTAAATACCTGGGGCATTTGTTAAGTGCCTGCAAAACTCAAACCGTCAATAATGATTCAGGTACAGTTCTCAATGTACCTCTCGATCATGATTATTACGGCAGATGGAAAATAACTCCCACCGGCACCGGGCAAATTACATTCTCTTGTGATAACTGGGAAGACGGAGACAGTGGCGAATTAATAATATACGCGGGAGCCGGCAGAATTGTATGGCCTGCCGCATGGCTGCCGATTATCGCGACAGTTCCTATACTTGGCGAAATGGGTGGCTTCCCTGATATGACTACCAGCGGGTATGTTGTACTTCGCATAGCAAAATATGATAATGAAATTATAGTCGAATCTGCCTTTACTAACGAGGGACGAGTTGACACCTAAAAAAGCTGGGAGCGCTGGTCGCCAGACCGGCATCTTAACCCTTAACTCTTAAAAACATGAGGTAACAAAATGAGTGAAGAAATCGTACTTTGGAAATTAAAAGACTTAAACAATGATCAGGAAATGGATATCAGGACTGCGTTTATCGAGCGTGAAATTCAGGTTGTTCAACAATCAAAAGTACCGCTGTATGTGGACGGAGTGCTTGTTGATGACGCTAAATTAGCCGAACTGAATTTAGAGCGTGTCGGTTATACGCAAACGCAAATCGATACCGCTCATTACGCCGCCATGTATGCCGCGAATCCTGATTTGGAAACACGTGTCCGTGAATACAAAGGTCTGCTGGATGGTTTATCATTAGGCTATGATTCCTCAATAGATGACATTAACGCCGCTATCCAGACATCAGAAACTATCACCGATAAAACCGCCTATGCACTCCAGTGTAAAGCTATCTATGACGCGATTGTGACAAACATGGAGTTCCTCGGTTCCGATACTCCGCACATGGATACTTATATCGAACTGGCTAAACTCATTCAGTATTTACCTGCGGAGGCTTAAAAGTGTTTAATACATTTTCATTGCTGAAAAACAGATCCTTAACAAAAGATCAGGAAAAACAATTCCATGAATTACTGGAAACGTACTCACATTCCCGACAAGGGCAGTGGATTGGTGAAATACCGTTTCATCAGTTCGAAATAAAATGGTGCGACGCGATGACCGCCGAACGTGGTATCATGGGTGCTTATGTCCCATGGCTGGGACGTAAAGTCTTTTTAATGCCAAACGAACAACCGTTAATCACTGGCATGCCGGACACTTGGCCTGAAGTAATAGCATCAACCTTGGTGCACGAATTGCGGCACGCATGGCAATATCAAAAAAATAAGATTTTATATGTTATTTGTTGTTTGCCGGGAATCAGGCAGTTAACGCTTGAGAAAGATGCGCGGAATGTTACAAAACACGCACGAATTTTTTTTTGAACGCCTCAGTGCTGTACGCGCCGCCGCCAAAATGAAAAACATTATTGCAAACAGGAGAAATAAATAATCATGAGAAAACCCAATAATATGACAAAAATCAAACGAGTTACAGAGTTGCGCGCAAAATGTTTGAGGCTCGATCTTGAAGCCACTGATGCCTTCTGGCTTTGTCCTATTGAGAACCTGGCAAATATTTACAACGGCGCGGGACCAGACTGGCTGCCTAACTGGACGCGCACTATTTTAAGTTTTATTCTGCGCTTGTTCGGACCGGCTTTTCTGATCCATGATTTCGACTTCGAGCTGTCGGATAAAACACGCAAGGGTTTCAACCTGGTAAATAAGCGCATGTGGCGCAATATCCGGAAAATTTTAAGCTTTGAATATCCGCTTACAAGATTTCACCTTTGGAAAGAACGTGCGTACTGGTGGGGAAAAGGCTTCCTGGCTTATCGCGCTTGCGTAAGAGGCGGATGGTCCGCCTGGCTGGATGATACACCTGATGAAAAAGAGGAGAAAAAATGAAAATAGGAACTTTTATCGCCATAGCTACTGTTATCGTTATGATCTTAATAGCGGTGTCCGGATTTACCTTCAGGCAGAGTGATCAGATTTCGAGACACGATGTCAGGATTGAGAACTTGGAAGAAGATTATAACGAAGTAAAGGAAATGCGTAAAGACATTTCTTGCATAAAAGAATCACTCGCAAGGCTTGTCGGTTCTTTAGAAAAAAACTAACAATAATAACAAAAGGAACAAGACAAATGAAAACATCATTATTAATCATCGTAGTATTTATTGCTGTGGCAGCACTTTCATTATTAACCGGATGCCGGACTGAATATTATGAGCCGAAAGGAAAAACTTTCACCAAAGTTGATAAAAAAATATATGGTCCGGTAAAAAGCGAAGGTGTGATTGTCTGGTCTAACGGTGTTGGAAAAAATCTTCCCTTAGCAAATCCGTCTTTTTCAGTTGTAGGAAAATGATCTTTTAACTGATAACTGATAACTGGTAACTGATAAAATGATTCTTTCGGCTAATGGCATTGAAGTAAAAATTGAAACCCTTGGTAAAAATATCAATATCAGCGCGTCCGCTGAATTTGATAGAAAAAGCTTGTCCGGCCAGACTAGCTCCAGCGCGGTTTCCGCAAAGGGTAACAAACCAAAGAAAGTCAGCGTTTCGATGGTGATCGATACCAGAAAAGCCGAAAATCTCACTAAGCTGATGGAAATAGCTGAAGCTTTGGATGAAAAGAATAATCCGATTATTTATACCGTCGCGGATCCGCTGTGCCAGGCGATGAATATAAGACAGGTTATTTTTAACAACAGCGTTAATTCTAAAAAAGATGGAACGCTGGAAGTTTATAATGTCAATTTTTCTCTGCAGGAAAGTAATTCCGTCGCGGAAAAGAAAGAAGAACGCGAAAAAGAAAAAGCAGTACTGGAAATACCGCAAATCGATGGAGAAGTAAGAGTCGGATCAGTAGATCACGCTAAAATTGTAAAAGCCGCAGAACTATAAAAGATAACGAGGCCGACGTTCGGTGAAAATTGATAAAATATTAAAAATTAATTCTGTTATGGTCCCGATCGTCAGCGAAAGTTTGACACTGGAACGCGGCGCCGTCGGACGCGGTATTTTTGTTGTCCAGTCAGAAGTCAATTTGTCAGGAATAGCGGAATTGAGTATCGGCATGGATCAGAAATACGAATTGTTCGCCAGCTGCTACATCGAGAGCTGCCGGCAGATTGATAAAAAACAACAGCGTTTAGTTATCCGGGAATTTTCCGGAGTACTGGGCAAGCGTTTACCGCTATCGATGCGGAATACAAACGCGCGCGATATTCTCAAAACTATTAGCGAAATCACCGGCTTAGTTTTCAAGCTTGAAGACGCGGACTGGAATAAACAGGCAATTCCTTATTTTATCAACATCGGAAACGGTTTTGAAGCTTTGGATCTTTTTCCCTCGGAATTGGGAATCGAGGACTTTGTCTGGCAGTGCCAGCCGGATGGATCCATCTACATCGGAAGTTTGCAATCCTGCCAGGTAAACAAAACAATACTCGGGATCCCCGCGGAATATTTTAAAGAATTAAGCGCATCCGGAGCCAGCTGTCCTTTGGTTCCTGGTTTCCGTCCAGGCAAACGCATCCGGATCGGAAACGGCGATATCATAACTATTGATAAAATCAGTATCAGCGAAGAAACAATGAGAATAAACTTTTGAAAACCATGATTAAAAAAATTGTTCTGCGCTTTTGGCCGGAACTGGAATCAGGAACGCACTTGCCACAGCTGGCCGTCGTGACCGATGCACCGGATCCGCCAACTGCAGGCGAAACGCATTCGCATGAACGTCCGCATTACGCCGTCAATTGCCGATTGTTAACAAAAAATATGGAAATTGACGAATCAATGCCGATACTCCGGGACATTCCTGTCGCAATGACCGGTGCAGCTGCCGCGCGCGGTCTGGCCGGTTTGCCAGGCGAAGGAACTATTGTCGAGATCGCCTTTGCTTTCGGCTGCCAAAGCAAGCCATTTGTCCGGAGCGTTTTGCCTTATGGAATGGATCTGCCGGCAATTGATAAACGTTCGATGCGATGGCAACAAAATAAGACAGATTTTCAGGAAGTGGATAAAGACGGAAATTGGACGCGAAAAACTTCCGGATCCATTTTTGATCAAGCTCAAAAAATAAACTTGACCGGATCCGTGGAAATCAACGCGGTCGCTCCAAAAATATATATCGGAAACGGTATCGATAATGCTTTGATTCTCGACAGCAGCCACATGACCGCGATCATCTCCGCTCTGGACTCAATCGCAAACCACACGCATCTGCCGGACGGAACCGTTTCCAGCAAAGACGCCATACTAACCCAAAAAGCCGCAATTCAAGTCTTGAAAACAAAGCTTGACGCATTCGCAAAAACATAAGCCGAACGTCGGCTTCGTTATCAGGCAAAAAAAAAGCCCGGAAATTAATCCGGGCATTATATACGAGGGCGACGTTCGCCTAGATGAAATTTTCGATTCGCTTGATGGCTCGCTCTACGACTCCAAGCTGCATAGGGGTTGACATCATTGTCATTTCCATGATTAAACGATCTTTATAGGCTTCAACCGCTTCGCATCTGTTTTTATAGATGATTTTAGCCAGCTTTTTCGCTGTAATAGCTTTGCTCATAATATCAATCCTCCGATAATTAGCAACGCTGTGATGAAACAGACACCGAAAGTAAATGAACTCTCTACGACCTCACCGGCACTATGCCCGCAACCGCCTTTAACTAATGGAGTATTCATATCCTAAATCCTCCGATAAACGTACCTTTAGGAGGATATGAACTCACAAGCCAGGTCAACAGGTCAAACTGTCTTGATTCAGGAATACTTTGTTTGATGTATTCGGCTATTTTTTCAGCATCAGGCAAAGGCTCATAATTGTCATCTTCTACAAGACCTTCTCTTTTACAGTCAATGAAATATTCCCGGAAATCATCAATTTTATTATCAATGACATTCAAATGCTCATAGAACGTATCAGGATATTTCTTTAACAAGCGGTGCAGTTCGGCCATGTCTTCACGAAGAACTTCGATTTTAGCATAAACATCTTTACTTAAACCAGACATAATATATGCCTCCTTTTTTTGTGCCCTGTTGAAAGGGCGTTAAAAAGGCTGGCTGTGGATCGTTCAACAAACGGTAAAAAGGATCACCGCTAGCCCGAAGGCTCCACCACAGTCAGCCAGAAAATCAATTGGATTTCCCTTTTTTTGATGCCTGTTGAAAGGCATTTGCTCTTATTATACGGCTGTTTTCGTGTATTTTCAAGTATTTTCTCTTATTTTACAGAATTTACTTGCAATTTGTAACTTTAAGGGTTACAATGTTATTATAATAGTAATATAATATTGTTAACAGGAATCATAATGATAAAAAGTTTTAAGCATAAAGGTTTGAAGCGGTACTGGGAAAAGGACAACAGGAGCGGCATTCAAAATCAGCATGTTCCCAGGCTGAGAAAGATTCTCGTTTTATTGAATGCGGCGAATATAATTGAAGATGTTAATTTAGCAGGGTTAAGGCTTCACCAGCTGAACCCCAAAAAAAATAACATATGGTCAGTAACAGTATCTGGAAACTGGCGTGTAACATTTAAATTTGAAGATGGTAATGTTTTTATAATTGACTATCTCGACTATCACTAAACTATCAAAAAGTAACCAAAGGAGGCAACATGGGCGCATACGAAAGGGTTTTAGATGTAACCCAACTGGCGGTATGTCCGTCACACCCAGGAGAAATATTAAAAGAGTTCTACTTGTCAGAACTGGCAATCAGCATAACTGATTTTGCTAAGGACATAGGAGTGTCGCGCAAAGCAATTTCCGCGATCGTCAATGGACATAAATCCGTCACTCCTGAAATGGCAATGCGTTTATCAAAAGCAATGAGAACAACCCCGCAGTTATGGTTGAATCTTCAGGCTAATCATGACTTATGGCATCTTGCGCATGAAAGAAAGGAAGTTTTTGCAAAGATCAAGCCACTTGAATTGGCAATCGCATAAACTTCAAGAATAAAAACTTAAAGTTGTAAGTAATGAATCTGTTACTTACAGCTTTTTTTGTAATTTTTTTGTAATTCATTAATGAGAAATGCACAGAAAATTCGATAAGACTTTTTAAAACACGCATGCTATACTACAAATAACAATCAAAAAGGAGAGTACAGCATGCAATTAATACACGATATCACCACCCAAAAACACCAATCAAGCGAGAAACTTAATACACGGCTCAAGCCGTCAATCAAAGAAACAAAAAACCACTACTTTGCACAGGTTTTCCCGAGGCACATCTCTCCAGGAAGCAGGACAGGGCGCAGTTACCTAATACACGGCTCAAGCCGTCAAACCCCCACCAAAACCCCGCCGCCAAGAAAAAGCACTCTCCCCCGCCTCCCTTTTTTGTGCAAAAATGTAAATTGTGAAGCTCTTTTTCTGTAGAAACATATAGGAAAACAAATTTCACAAAGTGTAAAAACAACTAATTTTGTAATTTTTAATAATTATGAAATTACAAGCAAAAACATAAATTGAGCGGTAAAATATTATTAAAAATTACAAAAAAATTACAAAAAAGAGTTTATTGCTATTTTGCTTCATGTCTAAAATTGCAGATTTTGAGGCAAAAAAAATGGT
>DAOWBJ010000260.1 GCA_030634125.1 Victivallales bacterium | reverse complement strand
TTACCTGCGTGCGCTGCAACTCAGAACTGAACGCCTCAACAGCGCGCCAATCAAAGACCATGAAAAAATGCAGCCCTTAGCTCCATTTATTGAACGTTTCCGCTTGGCATTAATGGCTGTCGATGATTTCGAAAAAGCTTTTGATCTCTTTGATTTCTGGCTCTCATTTGAAGAATTAAGAATAGCCGCCTTCGCCCCCGAAGTGCAAACCACAGAAAAAGTTACACCTAAACGCCTGCAAGAAAAATGGGACGACTTAAGATTATAATTATCTATTTCTGTGATCTATAACGCGTTTGGCTCTGCCTTCGCTGCGCTGGATAGCGCCGGGAGCAACCAGTTTGAGCTTGACCCGTAATCCCAAAACATCTTCGACAGCATCAATTAAGTTATGCTGAAAAGCTTCCAGTGAACGGACTCTATCAGAAAAAATGGCTTCTGTGATCTCAACATTAACCTCAATACTGTCCATGCCGTTTTCGGAATAAAGAATAATATTGTAATGCGGCAAAGTTCCTTCAATAGATAGCAAGGCCGCCTCGATTTGCGACGGGAATATATTTACGCCCTGAACAGTAAGCATATCGTCACTGCGGGTGGAAATACGCTCAATCCGGCGCAAAGAACGTCCGCATTCACACGCTCCCGTAATAATTCTGGTTATATCCCCGGTGCGATAACGAATCATCGGCATTGCCTGCTTAGTCAAGGTCGTCAATACCAGTTCACCCGGCTCGCCGTCCGGCAAAACTTCGCCTGTTTCCTGATTAATTATTTCGGGGTAAAATAAATCTTCCAAAATATGTAAACCATTCCGGCATTCGCATTCTATTCCAATACCGGGACTGATAATTTCCGCTAAACCGTAAATATCATAGGCTTTAATACCGCTGCTTTTCTCAATGTGCGAACGCATTTCCCCGGTCCACAGTTCCGAACCGAAAATCCCGATCCTCAACGATAAATCACGCAGTTCAATACCCATTTCACCAGCTTGTTCGACAATAAAATTAAAGTAACTCGGAGTACAGCAAATCCCCGTTACGCCAAGCTCTTTCATGGTTGCTATCTGACGTTTGGCATTACTACCGGTAACCGGAACAACCGTCGCGCCAAGGGCTTCCACTCCATAATGCACACCAAGTCCGCCAAAATTCTGGATAATATCGTTTTTATTGATACCGACGCAAAGCAAACAGCGTTTCACAGCATCGGTCCACATTTCAATATCGTCTTTGTTGTAGCCGGCAACAAGCGACTTGTCAGAAGTCTGCAAGCGTACAACATCCTCCATTGAACTTGCAAAAAGACCATAAGGATAGCTATCCCTCAAATCTGTTTTCATGGTAAACGGCAGATTGCTTATATCTTCCAAGGATTTGATATCATCGGGCTTAAAAGAAATTTCATCCAGGCGTTTTCTGAAAAAGTCAACATTATCATAAGCTCTTTGGACAATATTTTGAAGTCGAGCCAGCTGCAGAGCACGAAGCTCTTCGAGCTTTATGAAATCTTTGTCTGTCATTTCTTTTTTTATCCGGGTTATTTGCAATTTATACATTAATTTACTACCAAAACCATTTTTTACAACCCGGGGCGTGATATATAACGTTTTCGTACGAACAATATATAATGTAAATCCCCATAGCGAAAAAATATGTTTTTTCTGCAGCAGGTCAGTTTAATGTCAAAATGCATAAAAGTAGTCGCAGGTGCGGCTCGCACCGCGACAAAAGTTCGCTCCAAGCCCCAGGATTACAGCCCGATTAAGATCATTATGTGCCGGAGCAAGGCTGCTCCCGGCACTACTAAGAAAAAAGAGTGACGCCTTACTTTTTTCTTTTTTTGCAGTATTATCTAATCTATAAATGATACTTTGTTGACATTCAGGCTTATTGCTGTATCCAGATCGCCCCATTTCAGGATATTGGGCAGACAAAATCCCATTGATAATTCATGGGAAGTGTCTTTATCGATAAAAACGAAACTCTTTGGTGATTTTTCCGCGCTAACGGTGAGGTCTCCATCCAACAGCGCAGCTGCGAAGATTGACGAGATCAGCTTTGCCGATGGAACTGGTCGCGATAACATAATTATGTGAACCATCCCGCGGTTTGCGTACTAAAACGGGAATCATTATGCCGCAAGTTGTTTCGAGCGCAAAACTATTCCATCCTGAATTATCCGCATATTTATGAGTAGTTTTTAATTCCAGTTCAGAAAATTTTAAAATATCTTTCAGTTCAGATTTTTTGTTGCCTGAACTGGTCGAAGCACTTTTTAATTCAGCACCTCTTTTCTGACAATAGTCCGCTATGGAAATTACTTCAACCGGACGTTTGCCGTTCTTGAAAACCATAAGTTTTTCTTCCGGCAGACATTCAAAATCTTTCTCCAATTTAGGCGCACCATGCCCAATGCCTTTCAAATGGAAGTCGAACCAGCCGAGCATGGTTTCCCTGATTTCCGGCCAGTAACCATGGGGTTTATTGAAAATCTGATAAGCCAGTTGAGAATCACTTTCATAAGATTGAAAAACTTTTCTCACTTCCGCGTATGAACGGAGCATTTCGGAGGGAAAAAATGTTGGATTGGAATCCCCAAGGCAATTGCAGATTTTCAACGCGCGAGGCGCGACACGGTGTTTCTGCCATGATTCCAAGGTGTCAGGCAGTTGATGGATTCGGAAAAGCCTCGCGGCTTCGTTCTTTAAATTATTTTCAATATAATTAGAAAAAGCTTCAGTCCAGACTGCGGGGATTTGCATAATAATATTTCCATTTGTTAAATAATATTACAAAGTTTCTATATTATATACACAGACGCAATAAAATCAACAGTCTTATAGATTATATTGAATTTATTTTATTACTGGTCTTCTTCGGTTAGTGTGCGAACGAAGTCTATTTCGGAAAGACTTTTCCTTATTTTCACTCCGGGCTCGGGACTGTAAATAATGTTCTTTTTATTTTTTTCGTAAAGTAAAACAATTATTTGAGCTTCATCTTTTACTTTTAAGACCGCGTTGGCTATCCATACATTTATTGGTTCCGGACGGGTTATTTTTGCTTTTTTGACAATTATTCTGTACTTTTCAGTTGGCGGCTGCATGCGTTTATGAGCCAGCATTATCTGATATTTCCCGGCGGGAAGATTTCTGAGATGAATTACTTTTGATAAATTCTTGCTTTCGCCCTGAACTGTCATGCTGTGTTTTTTGCCGTTAACATAAACGGTTACTCCCGGAGGATTGACTATCAAATCAATTCCACCAGTATTACGTATCATTTTAAATTCAACGACATTTACCCTGCCCGCGGTAATATAAGCGTCACGGCTCATGCTGTCAAAACCGTTTTTTTCAACTCTGATTTTATATTTTCCAGCTTGCAGATCAGCTACAGTCAATGGAGTTCTTCCGTAAGTTCTTTGTTCTATATATAC
>DAOWBJ010000277.1 GCA_030634125.1 Victivallales bacterium | reverse complement strand
ATATATAGACATAATTAAAAATGAGAGTTTACAACTAACTATTCCTAAGTCTGTGTATCCATGTGTGAAAAATAAAATTACTAATTTAATAAAGCAGTCTGAATTACAAAAATATCCCATCACTCGTAAGCATACTGGTTGGTTCTCATTTGGCTTTCGATTAAATCATATAAAACTAACAAACAAGGAAAAGCAAGAATTTACAAATATAGTCAAGGAACTTTTAATATATTTTGGTAAAAAACAAGACCATTTAGGAATCTATTATGAAAGGAACCCTAAGTTACGCAAGCAGGCTATATCATGTCATGGTAGAACTTGTAAAGCTTGTAACTTTAATTTTGGAACTACCTATGGGGTTCACGGAGAAGGCTTCATTGAAGTACATCATATTAATCCTTTAGCTGAAATCGGTACACAACATAAGGTAAATCCTAAAACTGATTTGATACCACTGTGTAGTAACTGCCACAGAATGGTTCATCGAAGGAAAGACTTTTTAACGATACCTGAATTAAAGTCAATTATAAAAAAATAAATATTTGTCAAAAAAACAAAAAAATCAAAGGAGACAAAGACATTGCGAGAGGCACTGAAAAAATTTCTAGCTTATCTGGCTCTTGAGCGGGCTTTGAGCCGCAATACTATCTCCGCGTATAATTCCGATATTGAAAATTTTATTGTATGGCTGGGAAATAATGATATAAGTTCTTTTGAAAATATACGCCGGACTTATATTCACGACTACCTTGCTGAACTGAAAGACTCCGGCTTGGAAACTGCTACTTTAGCCCGGCGCTTAGTCGCGATAAAGATGTTTTTTCGCTTTATGTTTCAGGAAAAAATTATTTCCAAAGACATAACCAACGTAATGGATTCTCCCAAACTATGGCAGCTTCTGCCGGATTTTTTGAGCCCGGCAGAAGTTGATGCCTTGATGAATGCTTTTCCGCGAACCGGGAAAGACCCGCTTGTTTTTCGCAACCGGACAATTCTGGAAATTATGTATGCCTGCGGCTTGCGGGTTTCGGAAACGGCTTCATTGAAGCTCGGTTCTGTCAAATTTGATGATGAAACTATTCGCGTCAGAGGCAAAGGCAATAAAGAACGTTTAGTTCCGATTGGCAAAACCGCTTTGCGTGTATTGGATCGTTATTTGACGGAAATCCGGCCTCAGTTAGTTAAAAATCCGATGGAAGCGACTTTGTTTTTGTCGAGAAACGGTAAAAAACTGGATCGCGAATGGATTTGGAAGATAGTCAAAGAAGCGGCACTACTCGCCGGGATCAATAAAAATATTCATCCCCATACTTTGCGTCATTCTTTTGCGAGCCACCTGCTGGAAAACGGCGCGGACCTGCGCGTTATTCAGGAAATGCTTGGACACGCCGACATCAGCACCACTCAGATTTATACTCACGTCAATCAAAAACAACTTTTGGATATTCACCACAAATTTCATCCACGCGGCTAGTAAACATCATTTTTTACAAGCAAAATAATACGTTTAAACTTTGACTGCCGGACTTTTGCCTATATATTTACTTCTGACACGATATTTTTAATAACATACTTTATATTATCGGAGCTTGACATGATGCAGCATACAGGACATGGACAAATTTTAGTTTGTGATGACGATGATATTTTTTTGAAGTTTTGCGCAACAATTATCAAAAAAATGGGCTTTTCTGTTTTGACCGCGACAAACGGCGATGAAGCTATAGATTTACTTGCCGCAAATCAGACAATCAAACTGGTCCTGATTGATTTGTTGATGCCTGTCCGTTCAGGATGGGAAGTTATCAAATACATAAAAAAGCAGGAACAATTGAAAAATATTCCGCTCATTGCCATCACCGGACTCACACCCGCGCCTGAAGATTTACTTAGAGTCAAGGAAAGTTGTCAGGCGGTCATTCATAAAGGAGCTGATTTTAACGTTGAAGAACTCAGCCGGATAATTAAAGAATTAACCTCAGACCTTGATTAATTATGAATAATCCAGAACCCGGCAATTGTTGTTTTATTCTGATTGACATGCAGAAAAAACTCCAGAAAGCCATGTCCAATGTTTCAAAATGCATTGAAAATCAGGCACTTTTACTAAAAGCGGCGGCCATACTCAAAATAGACTCTATTGTAACAGAGCAATACCCTAAAGGACTTGGGGATACTATAGATGAGTTGAAATGTTTATTGCCGGAGAATACCCCGATTATTGAAAAAACATCTTTTTCCTGCATGGGAGAAAGCAAATTCAGGACAGCGCTTAAATCAAAATCCAGAAAGACTTTAATAGTTTGCGGCATTGAAGCGCATATTTGTGTTCAGCAAACGGTACTTGATCTTTTAGCCAGGGGTTATGAAGTAATTGTTGCTGCCGACGGGCTGACTTCCCGCAATATTGATAATCACCGGCTCGCGCTGGAATCAATGCGTCAGGCCGGAGCGTTTATCACATCTTCCGAGGCGATTATTTTTATGCTTCTGCGCGATGCTGAGCATCCTGATTTTCGAGAAATTTCCAAACTTATAAAATAGTATTCAAAATATATGACTAAAACAAAGAAAAAAATTTGGATATTTGCCGGGGAGGCCTCCGGCGATACTTACGGTGCCCAGTTAGCTAAAACTATCCGCGAACTCGAACATCAAGCCGGCAATGAAATTGAAATTGCCGGAATGGGCGCGGGTAAAATGAAAGCCGCCGGCGTTGACATTATGGTCGATTCCAGCGAACTCGGAGTCATGGGAATCGTCGAAGTATTGAAAATCATATTTACCATTATCAAAATCTTTTTCTTCCTGAAAAACAAAGCACTCAAGGAACGTCCCGATGCGGTTGTTCTGATTGATTATCCGGGCTTTAACTTGCGTTTTGCAAAGGAAATGCATAAGCACGGTATTCCGGTGATCTGGTACGTCAGTCCGCAAATTTGGAGTTGGCACAAGAGCCGCATTCACAAACTGGCCGAATATTGCGAAAAAATGCTGGTCATTTTCCCCTTTGAAACGGAAGTTTACTCAAAGGTTGAGCTCGACACCGAATTTGTCGGGCATCCCCTGGTGGATATAATGCGGGACCAACGCAATCCGTCAATAGTTCGCGATCCGGCGAAGTGCATTTTGTGCGGCCGCTGCGTTAGGGTCTGCGAAGAAATCCAGGGTGTCGGTTCAATCGATTTTATCGGACGTGGGAGCAATGCCCAGGTTGGTACTGCGTTTGATGAGGGACT
>DAOWBJ010000159.1 GCA_030634125.1 Victivallales bacterium | reverse complement strand
TTTCTGAATTCCCGAATTTGACTCAAAATCTCGTCCATTTTCATTACTCCTTTGTATTGTGGTTAATTTTCCTCGGGAGATTCCCGTTTCCTCTATATGAAAGCGTTATGGAGTATGATTTACGGTCAGATTTTGAGTACAAAAAAGGACGCGCCAGTCATACTCAGCAAAAGGTACTGTCAAGAACCCATCCGGAAATATGAAAGACGCGCCCACAAAGAATATATAAAATATCCAATGCAGACGCGGATCTCCCAATATCGCGTTCCGGATTAAAATTTGACAGATTTTTTTGCTGAAACGCTATTGGAAGCCACATCGGCTTCATTATTTGATTATATTGAATATTCTATCTACTTATAAGCAATCTCCAAAATTAATTCGTATTTTCAAAGATAAACCGTATGGGATTTAAAGTCAAGAAAAAAAGAGAGAATAGAGAGGATTTACGGGATTTTTTTTTGTTTACAGGGATTTTTAAAATGCGTAATCTTTGGGATACACAAACGAGCGTAGCGCGTGCAGTGAATCCCAAAAATATTAACGAAGCCGACGTTCGGCTCGCGGTCCAGCGGCGAAACGCTGGGGCTTTTTCCGTCTTTTTCGCCTACTTTGCTCTCGGATGGGCTTTTTTGTAGATGTTTTTCATTTTTTCTGTGGTAACGTGGGTGTAGATTTGGGTGGTGCTTAGGTTTTTGTGCCCGAGCATTTCCTGTACGGCGCGTAAATCCGCTCCGGCATCTAAGAGGTGCGTGGCGAATGAATGACGCAGTTTATGAGGGGTCAAATCCGGCGGTAGTCCGGCGAAGATGAGATAATTTTTGAGATTGCGCTGGAATGAACGGGGGGTTAGGCGCGTGCCGAAACGATTGACGAATAAAGGCGCGTTGGGGCGTTCATTTTCTGTGCGCAAAGGGCGTATTCTTAAATAATGCCGCAACGCTTTGCGGGCGGGTTTGCCGATTGCGCAAATGCGTTCTTTTTTGCCTTTGCCTTTTACTTTCATTATATCGCTTAGCAAATCCGCGTCTTCGAGATTCAGCCCGATTGCCTCGCTGATACGCAGACCGCCGCTGTAAATAATTTCTATCAGCGCCGTGTCTCGCGCCGAAGCAAAATGGGCTGAATCCGTATCTTTGGCGGTTTCGTCGATAATGGCTTTTTCCCAATATGCCTTGGGGATTGCGCTCAGGCTGTCGATTTCATTTACGGTCATGAATTTTGGCAGGCTTTGTTCTTTTTTTATGGAAGCAAGTCCGATAAAAGGGTTTTTATCGACGATTTCCTCGCGGAGCATAAAACGGAAAAAAGAACGCATTGATGAGATTTTGCGCAAAACAGAATTGCGCGCCAGCCGGCGTTCCTGGAGCTTGATGACAAATTTGCGGGCATTATCCAGACCAACACTTTGCCAGTTGGGGTTTTCGCTTTGGTCAAGCACCATGTCCGCGAATTGAAGGATGTCGCGCTGATAACTGTCTGTGGTATGAACACTCGCCTGACGTTCATTTGTCAGGTAGCGCAAAAAATTATTCAGCGCGTTCATTGTTATCCCTTAATACACGAAAAGCATTTCGGCATATTTAGGCAGAGGCCAATATTCATCACTGACAAGCTCTTCAAGCGCGTCAGCGGCTTCACGCAAGTTTTTCATGCATGAAAGAATTTTTTTGGCATTTGCCGCTTTTGCCGCGGTTTCCAAATCGTTGTTGTAATTAGCCAAAGAGGTGATGAGATCACCGATTCGTTCAGCTTTTTCGACTTGAGCGTCAACTCCCGCCGCAATATTTACTGAATTCAACGCGGCTATATTCGCGACAATTTTGCTCTGTTGGCGAATAGCTACAGGCATAATCATGGTGCGACTCATATTTAAAGCCAGTTCACCCTCGATTTGTACTTTGGTATTATATTCGTCCATGAAAACTTCATAACGGGAATGAGCTTCTGTGCTGGACATGACTTTGTATTTTTCCAAAACCTTGATGTTCTTTTCAGCAATGAGAGCCTTCAAGGCTTGTGGAGTTTCCGGCGCGTTCGGCAGACCGCGTTTTTTGGCTTCCTTAACCCATGCCGGAGAGTAATTATCCCCGTTAAAAATGATGCGCTTGTGATCTTTGATTATTTTCTGCAGTATTTTCTGCAGCGTTTCATTAAAATCAGCTTTATTGCATTTTTCCAGTTTTGTTGAAATTTCATCCAGAGCTTCCGCGACAACAGTATTGAGAATAATATTGCATTCGGCGCAGGATTGGTTTGAGCCGGGGGCGCGGAATTCAAATTTATTGCCGGTAAACGCAAACGGACTGGTACGGTTACGGTCAGTCGTGTCGCGCGGTAATGACGGAATGGCATCAACACCAATACGCAGTTCGGCGCTTTTCTTTGAAGTTTTTGCTCCGCCTTTTTCTATCTGTTCAATAACGTCTGTAAGCTGTTCGCCGAGGAAAATAGAAATAATCGCCGGAGGTGCTTCATGTCCGCCGAGACGACAATCGTTACCGGCGGAAGCGGTGCTTACGCGCAATAAATCACCGTATTTATCCACAGCCTGAATAGTCGCGCAAAGCGTAGTCAGGAAGATAGCGTTTTGATGCGGATCTTTGCCGGGTTTCAACAAATTCATTTTATCGGTACCGATAGACCAGTTGTTGTGTTTGCCGGAACCGTTAATGCCCGCAAAAGGTTTTTCATGCATCAAGCAGACAAGCCCGTGCCGGTCCGCAATCTGTTCGAGGACTTCCATAATCATCATATTATGGTCAACCGCGAGATTAAGTTTTTCAAACATTGCCGCCAGCTCAAACTGTGCCGGAGCAACTTCATTATGGCGGGTTTTGGCGGGGATACCGAGTTTCCACAGCTCCAGGTCAACTTCTGCCATAAAAGCAATAATTCTAGGCTTAATCGCACCAAAGTAATGGTCGTTAAGCTGTTGATGTTTTGCCGGAGCCGCGCCAAACAAAGTGCGTCCGGCTTGAATTAAATCGGGACGACACATGAAAAGGCGTTTATCCATGAGGAAATATTCCTGTTCCGCGCCGAGAGTAACTTCCGGGTAACCGAAATCTTTTTCACCAAAGCATTTCAGCAGGCGTTTAATGTGAATATTAATCGCCTGAATCGAACGCAAAAGCGGAGTTTTTTTATCGAGAGCTTCGCCTGTGTAGGAGCAAAAAGCGGTCGGAATGCAAAGAGTCGTGCCGTTTTTGGCGCGTTTTATAAAAGCCGGGCTGGTCGGGTCCCAGGCGGTATAACCGCGCGCTTCAAATGTCGAACGCAGTCCGCCGGACGGGAAACTTGACGCGTCCGGTTCTCCGACAATTAAGTTTTTTCCTGAAAATTTAAGTATAACACCCTCTTCGCTGTCCACTTCGATAAATGAATCATGTTTTTCAGCGGTAGAGCCGGTCAAGGGCTGGAACCAATGCGTGTAATGGCTGGCACCTTTACTCAATGCCCATTCTTTCATGGCTTGAGCGACATCATTGGCTATAGCCGGATCAAGGCTTGTGCCTTCTTTTACGGTTTGCTCTAATTTTTCAAAAACGTCACCAGACAGATACTTTCTTATCACCCTGAGGCTAAGCACATCATCACCATACAGTTCTGTGATATTAGCTTCGCCGATTGACAATTGTTTTCCAGTAGATCCCGCCGCGATAGAGGCAATTGCTTGTTTTCTAGTAAAGCTGCTCATAATTTTCCTTTCTTGATGATTTAGGGGTTTCATAAATATGCCCCTGATTTTTTAAAAATCAATAAAACAAAAGGAAAAATAAATACATATTCAGCAAATTTAAATTTATCTTCTAAAGTAATTTGAGAGTTACTTGCTTCGCCCGGGCAGAAACTTAGCCAGACGACCGGGCATTGAGATTACTTTGCCGACAAAAACTGCTAATGCGTCCATATTAATATGCCGTTCAAACCATGTCGGGTCAAGCTTAATAGCCTTGACCGGGCAAAATTCGTGACAACAATAACACTTGATGCAAGTTGACTTATTGACCCGCCAGTCTTTATCCGGGTCGATGGCGGGAGGTTTTATTGGGCATCCGTCGCGGCAGTTCATGCACTTGATACATTTTTCGGGATCTATTTCCGGGTACGCCTTCCAGTGTCGGCGAAGCCATTCAATCGCCGGACCGGGCAACGGGAGCAGTCGCAGGATGTTGATATTCTCCTTGATAATCTTAAAGTCTTTGATTTCCAATTCAGCCGGATCAACGCCGACAGTTTCTATTTTTCCCGGGTCAACAACTCCGTAGCCGCGCTTGAGGGAGGCACTCAGAATCGGGTTGTTTTCAGGGTCAATTCCGACCATCCGGCAGGCGACCGCGTCTAATGCGGTCAAGTCCACGGATGCCATGATGCAGCCGATTTTGCGTGGCTCGCCGCCGCTGGGTCCGGCGCCTTCCATGCCGACGACGGCATCCATGATTGCCAGTTTCGTCGGCGCGGCGCGGTTGATATCGATAATAAATTCCGCCAGCCATTCGCGGGTTTTCATGCGGTAATGGTATTCGGCTTTCAATGAGCCGGGGAGAAGTCCATATTGATTTTTTAAGGCACCGGTAAAGCCCATTTGACCATGTGTTTTCAATTTGGGAAGTGTGATAATTACATCAATATCTTTGATAAATGACGACAGCGGCAGTTTGCGCCCAACCTTGTTGTCGATTTGAATGAATTCGCCGGGATCATTCAGTTCCCGCAGTTCCGCGCCGGCGGCTTCAGCGGCTCCGACCATGCCGGTAATTTGGCATACAGACTTAAATGTGCCCATTCCGGGGCTGTCGCCGATAAAGCATTTTGCCCCGGCGGCGATGACTATTTGAGCTGCAGCTTTGACTACTTCGGGATTAGTGGTAACCGCTTTTTCCGGCGCAAAGGTTCCCAGCAGGTTGGGCTTCAGGAGAACTTTTTGCCCAGGCGAAACGAATTTTTCGATACCGCCGAGTGCCTGCAGGCATTCGGATAGCGCCTTTTTAATGTTTTCGGG
>DAOWBJ010000043.1 GCA_030634125.1 Victivallales bacterium | reverse complement strand
TACGAGACATAATAATTTATCCTTACGCTTTGAATTACCACACGAAACAAAGAATCTCACCGCCGACATTACTTTCTGCAGCAGTACGATTGCTGATAACTCCCTGAGGAGTAGAAAGAATGACTGTACCGAGACCGTTACGGACTTTAGGAATTTCACCGCTTCCGCAGTAAACACGACATGAAGGTTTGCTTACGCGTTTTAGTCCTTCAATAACCGCTTTTTCCTTGTAGTATTTCAATTTGATAGTTAATGTTTCTTTCGGTCCGTCTTTTTCAACGGAATAATCACGAATGTAACCTTCACCTTTAAGTACATCGGCAATTGCGGTTTTCATTTTTGAACCAGGCATCGCTGCCTCATCCAAAACCGCGGTGCCGGCATTACGGATGCGGGTCAACATATCAGAAATAGGATCTTGTAAACTCATATTATCTCCTTACCAGCTTGCTTTAGTAACGCCGGGGATTTTTCCACTGGACGCCAGTTCTCTGAAACAAATACGGCAGAGCTGAAATTTGCGAATATAAGCTCTCGGTCTGCCGCATGCACGGCAACGATTGTAATTGCGGACTTTGAACTTACTTCCGCGCTCACATTTTACTCTTAGACTTGTTTTAGCCATTATTGAGTTCCTTATTTATTCCGCGAACGGCATTTCCATTAATGTTAATAATTCCCGACCTGCCTCATCAGAAGCGGCGGAAGTAACAAAAGTAAGGTTCATACCCAGTGGATATTTTAATTTATCCTGGTCAATTTCAGTAAAAACTGAAATATCCTGGAGACCGACATTATAATTGCCGGAACCATCAAAACCTTTAGGCGAAATTCCACGAAAGTCTCTCACACGCGGAAATGCGTTGTGAACCAGACGGTCAAGGAATTCATACATTCTTCTGCCGCGCAATGTTACCATAACTCCGTTTTGATCACCAATACGAATTTTAAAGTTAGCAACGTTTTTGCGGGCTTTAGTAATAACCGGATGTTGTCCTGTAATCAGGCCAATCTGCTTTTGCGCCTCTGAAAAAGTGTCGCGATCAGAACCGGAAGGAATTCCAGTGCTGACAACAATCTTTTTCAAGCCGGGGATCTGCATAACATTCTTCAGTCCAAGCTTGGCTTGTAAAGCCGGTCTTATTTCTTCTTTATATTTTTTCTGCATATCAGGCATAATATAACTCCGTCTTAAGTCAGATCCTTAGCTTTTTGTTCTTCCTTTACAGGATTAACATTAGAAACATGTACGGACACTGAACGTTCAATTAACCCGCCATTGGGATTAGCTGAAGACTTTTTGACAGTTTTTTTACCAAAGTTTTCACGCTTTTTAGCGGTAACATTGGCTAATTCCAAAACAACACGGTCCTTGGCGGTGAGAACAACTGCGATTGTAGCTTCTTCACCTTTCCATTTTCCAGCGTTGACAATAACTTTGTCGCCTTTTTTGACGTGATATGTTTTCATTATAACACCTCTGGCGCTAAGGAAATAATTTTCATAAAGTCTTTGTCCCGAAGTTCACGGGCCACAGGTCCAAAAATACGAGTCCCGACAGGATTCTTATTCTCATCAATAATAACCGCTGAATTGCGGTCAAACTTCAATGAAGAACCATCAGGTCTGCGAATTCTATAAGCTGTTCTGACGATAACCGCTTTGACAACTTCACCCTTCTTAACGGCACCGTTAGGAATAGCTTCTTGTACAGCAGCGGTAACAACATCCCCCACTCTCGCCACACGTCTTCTTTGACCAAGGACGGTAATAGCCATGACAGATTTGGCACCGGAATTATCGGCAACCTCTAATATTGTCTGCATTTGTATCATTTTTCAATGTATCCTTTGGTTTTTATTCTGCGAGGCTGATGATTTCCAGCAGGCGCCATCTTTTGACTTTACTCATAGGACGAGTTTCAACAACCCGTACTTTGTCGCCAATTTTTGCCTGATTTTCTTCATCGTGAGCAGTATATTTTTTCTTTACTTTGATAACCTTCTTGTAGCGCGGGTGTGTTGTGCGGCGTGTGACTTCGATAACGATAGTCTTGTCCTGCACATCACTGACAACTAAGCCGGTGCGCTCTTTACGGTTACCACGTTCTTTAGTTTCAACAGTACTCATTACATCCACCTATTTAACCGTTGACTTTCGTCAAGCGAATCTTCTGTTCTGTTTTGACTCTCGCGACATCGCGGCGAACAACTTTCGCTGCCGATGTTTTTTCCAGTTGACCTGTTTGAGACTGAACCCTTAAGTTGAGCTTTTCTTTCATAAGTTTGCTTAACTTGTTGTTCAGTTCCGCATCAGTCATTTCTCTGATTTCTTTCATTTTCATGAATAACTACCTTATTTCAGAGTTTCCGGCTAACGTGCTAAGAATTTGCAACGGACACTAAGTTTATTGGCCGCGAGCGAAAGAGCTTCACGGGCAACAGTATCATTGCAGCCACTTACTTCAAAGAGCACACGACCCGGTTTGACCGGAGCAACCCAGCCTTCCACGTTACCTTTTCCTTTACCCATACGAACCTCTAAAGGTTTTTTCGTAATAGGCTTATAAGGAAACAGACGAATCCAAACTTTTCCGCGTCTTTTCAAATGGCGATTAATCGCGACACGGGCAGCTTCGATCTGATTATTTGAGATATAGCCTCTGGTCATAGCTTGTAATCCGTAGTCACCAAAATCAATTTTATTATTTTTAGTGGCTAAACCGGAGTTACTTCCGCGCTGAACCTTTCTGTGCTTTACCCTTTTTGGCATTAATGGCATATTTTTGATCCTCCGTAGGTTCGTTATGACAAATCCATACCTTTACTCCAATTTTTCCGGCTGTAGTATTTGCTTCCGCAAAACCATAGTCGATATTGGCTCTTAAAGTATGAAGCGGTACACGCCCGTCTTTATACTGCTCAACACGAGCGAGCTCCGCGCCGCCGAGGCGACCGGCACAATTAATTTTGATTCCATCCACACCCATATCCATCGCAATTTGAATAGAACGTTTCATGGCTCTTCTGAAACCAATACGACGTTCAAGTTGCGAGCAGATATTTTCTGCGACTAAGACAGCGTTTATTTCGGCACGTTTTATTTCGGCGATATCGACAATAAACTCTTTACCGCTTGCCATTTTAGAAAGGCTTAATCTTAGTTTATCCAGTTCCGCGCCTTTCTTGCCGATAAGCAATCCCGGGCGAGCGGAAAAGATGGTGATGCGGACACGACTGGCGAAACGCTCTATTTGGATACGAGAAATCGAAGCATTTGAGAAATTCTCTTTAATATGCTTACGAATCATAATATCTTCATGGAGCCAATCCCCAAAAGATTGTTTACCCGCAAACCAGCGAGATTCCCAATTCTTTGTCAGGGCTGTTCTTAATCCAATTGGATTTACTTTTTGTCCCACGCTTAAAATCCCCTTATTAAATGTCAGTTAGGGTGATCCGGAGATGGCTAGTCCTTTTACGGATTTTGCCAGCGGCACCACGAGCTTTTGGGCGGAAACGTTTCATCGTCGGACCGGGTCCGACAAGGGCTTCTTTGACTACAAGACCTTTAGAGTCCAAGTCAAAATTGTTTTCAGCATTAGCTATAGCCGAGCGCAAGGTTTTACCCAACAGCCGCGCAGCTTTACGCGGGCTGAGGTCAACGACAGCCAAAGCTTCCGTCACAGATTTTCCCTGAATAAGGCGTGATACTTGAATTGCCTTTTCCGGAGATATCCGAACGTTTCTTGTAATAGCTCTTACTTCCATAATTTACCAAACTATTTATTTACATTAATTTGCATCGGTTGTGGCTTCCATTCCCGAAGCCAAGCTTTCGATATTGCCTTCTTCCGGTACAGCCGCCGACACAAAAGGTCGAACCATAATGATTCTAAGCCGTACTTTCTTCTTCCCAGTGTAGTAATTCAATCCAATGGATACTCCATGAATTGAACCTACAGGCAACACCACAACTTGCAGATCTTTATTGACAGCCAGGATTCTGCATCGATTCACAGGCTTTTGTCGAAATGTAAGATCCGCCAGGGTATTTAACATGCGGGCCCCCTTTTTAAGTTCTTCCGCGCGGAGGTTTATTTCCGCCTTCCGAACCTTCCCTATAGGCATCTGTTTAAGGAGAGAGTCCACAATATCGCAAAATTCAATACTGCGCAGAGCAAGTGTTCTGCCATTGTCAAAGACATTGCCGAGTGTTTGTACCAGTTGATCTTCCCTAAATGTCGCGGCTTCCATTTTTGAACTTGCTATGGTTGCCGCTATGCTCAACTGCAATCGACGATAACTTTCATTTTGCGTTTGAAAATTTTTTGTTATTTCAATCAACTCTTTACAGAGAATTCCATGATCTTTTTCAAGACCCCGGTATTTACCGGTCAAACTCGCCATATCCCATTCAGCTTTTCCCAACTCCTGCCGCAATTTTGTCAGCTGGTTAAACTTTTTAGCATCTTTCAGTCTAACCTTAACTGTCATTTTCGCGGAGCGTTGAACATCGCTGCTGCGATTTTCCGCTTTCAGCACCGGGGTGCCGAAAAGCGACAAAGCATATAAAATAAGCACAAACACACTAAATGTCCACCGCTTTTCAATAAAAATTGATACTTTTTTTAAGCAGAAAGACACCATAATAAAACCCGTGTTTATTTCCATTCTTTGCTTATCGCTTTAACAGACAACAACTTAGACATAATCCTACACCTAATTTATTATACTGCGAATTTGTAATATAGCTCAAGAAAGAAAAAAACAAAGTCGAAAAGGGAAAAAAAGTCAAAAAGCCCTGGCGTTTGCCTTTCGCTGTGCTCAGGCTCAGCCTGCGCAAAGTCGCCGCTGGACCGCGAGCCGAACGTCGACCTCGTTATATTTTTGGGATTCACTGCACGCGCTACGCTCGTTTGTGTATCCCGAAGATTAGCCATTTAAACGGATGTTGCTGGCGAGAAGATAAAAACAGAAATTGAAAATCACAGGAAGTTTAAGAACCTATGTAAATGTAAAAAATTGATTGATTTGTCTATCGAATATGCTAAGTTAACTGACAGGGAAGATGATTCTTGATGCTCAAGAACTCGGTACTCTCAAGTTCTTTAGAATATGTTAAAATATTAATGGAGATTTAAATGAAAAGGTCTAATAAAAAGCCTCGCTCAAAATATCCCAGTTGGAATACGACTGATAAACACGAAACAGATCTGCGGAAAAAACGCGCATTGACTGAGTCAATGAAAATAGTACGTATTGAAAACGGGAATAAGATATTTGCGAATTACATAGTCACTAAAAAAACCGATGATAATCCACGGGAATATAAGGTGGAAATTCGCTCTCTGCAAAAACTTTTTAATTATTGTTCCTGTCCTGATTTCAAAAAGAGTTCTTTGGGAACATGCAAACATATTGAAAAAGTTTTATCTAAAATCAAAGCTAAAAAGAAACTTTCTCCTTTTGTTGAAATTTTTATTGATTACAGTCAGGACGCAAAATTAATGCTTAATTTTCCAGAATCACCCTCGGATAAGGCGACTTCTTTCCTTAAAAAATATTTGGATATTTCTGAGGGTTTTAAAAAACCGCTTGAAAATACTTTACAGGTTTTTCTTCGGGATTATGAAAATGCTTCCGATGACATCAGAAGCGCGATCCGTGTATCAAACGCGGTTTTTAAACTGGCGGCCAAGCAGAGGCACCAGCAGCATAACAAAAATATACAGGAAAAATATGCGCTAAAATTAAGGAAGGATGCCGGGGAAGCTGAGTTCCTGCGTTATCCGCTCTATGATTATCAAATTGATGGAATGCTGCATCTCGCGTTTACCGAGCGTGCGATGCTGGCGGACGAGATGGGCTTGGGAAAAACTGTACAGGCAATTGCCGCCGCTAATGTCCTGCATAATATTCACGATATAAAACGCGTGATAATTATTTGTCCGGCGTCATTAAAAGCGGAGTGGGAGGAACAGATAAATAAATTCACAAGTTTATCCTCAACTCTGTTGTTTGGAAGCCGCCAAAAACGTATAGATACTTATAAAAATTGCAAGACATTTTTCCTGATGACAAATTATGAACAAATTATGCGTGACTATAATGAAGTTAATCAACATTTCATGCCTGACCTGATTATTTTGGACGAGGCGCAGCGCATTAAAAACTGGAAAACTAAAACCGCGCAAAGCATCAAGCAACTACAATCCCGCTTTACTTTTGTCTTAACAGGAACGCCGATGGAGAACAAGATCGACGAATTATATTCTCTGGTGGACTATATTGATAATACTGTTTTTGGTAGTCTTTTCAGGTTTAACCGGGAATATTATAACTTCGATTCAGATGGAAAAACTGATGGTTTCAAGAATTTGCGGAGTTTGAATGAAAAAATTCAGCCGGTCATGATGCGGCGTAGAAAAGATGAAATAGCTGAACAACTGCCTGAACGAATTGATAATAATTACTTTGTTAAATTAACACCGGAACAATTGTCTCGCTACGCTGACTATGAATACCCCGTGTCTATTTTAATGTCAATCGCGGAAAAACGACCTCTGAAACCTGAGGAACACGAGCGTTTGCAATTACTGCTCGCGTGTATGAGAATGATATGCGATACATGCTATATCATGGATCAGAAAATTACCGATTCCCCCAAGGTCGATGAGCTCCTGAAAATTTTAACGGATATTTGGGAAAATGATCCTGACAGAAAAATAATAATCTTTTCTGAGTGGGTTAAAATGCTTGAATTAGTCAAGGTTCAACTAGAAGAAAATAATGTTGGCTTTGCCTGGCATGTGGGAACTGTACCCCAGAATAAACGGCGTGTGGAAATTAATAACTTCAAGAATGATGTTAACTGTAAAGTCTTTTTGTCTTCTGATTCAGGCGGAGTGGGCTTAAATCTTCAAGCGGCTAGTGTGGTAATTAATATGGACTTGCCTTGGAATCCTGCAAAACTGGAACAGCGAATCGCGCGTGCCTGGAGAAAACATCAAAAGAACGTTGTAAATGTAATTAATTTAGTCGCTGAGAACACCATTGAGCATAAGATGCTGGCTACTCTTGAATTTAAACAAGGCTTGGCGGACGGTGTTTTAGATGGTCGTGGAGATATTGATTTTATAGAAAGTCCTAACGCGAGGAATACCTTTATCGAACGGCTCGCGGAAATAATGAATACGACTATCGCAAAGCCCGTGGAAGACAGCTTTGAAACTGTTAATGACGACATCTCTGCCGCAAAGCAGTTTGAGCAGGAAATTAAGCTTGACGCCGGCGAAAATACAAAACTTTGTTCGTCAGTAATAGATGAAGAAACTGATGAGGTCAAATCTGTATTCGCAGTTTCAGACAAAGTCGCGGAAACCGCGGACTATCTCGCGAAGGTAGCGGAAAAAACCAGGAATAATGTTCCAAAACAGAATATTACTGTTGTCAACGAAGCAACATACAAATTACTTCAGGAACTTGCGGAAAAAGGCTTGATAACAATCAATGAAAAAATATCTGATGAATTATATAAGACTGAAAGCATATCGAAACCTGTACCTGATATAACAAAACAGAAATTAAAAATGGCAAAGAATATTCTGGCACAAGCAGAACGAAAATTAAAAATGGCAAATGTTCTTTTTGCGGGAGGTTTTGAAGAGGAATCTGGCTTGCCCGGCAAGGCAAGTATTGAGATTTCAGCAAACGCGCTTTCTGTTTTAGCCATGAGTGAATTGCCGAAGTTTGAACCCATAAAATTGGATGTGAAACTAATTGATACGCTTAAAGCTGAACTGAACTTGCAAGATGATTTTGTGTTATTAATAAAGGAATGTTGTAGCAACGATAATATTGACTACTTGGATTTTATCAAAAAATCAACAGGCTTAATTGATGAAACAAACAGGATTATTGCTGAAATGTCATTATAAAATATGGGTCTTCACCAGAATTAGTTGGTAAGAGCGCTAAGACTACCGCCTTTCTGTACAAGCTCTGATTCGGCATAAAACCGCTACGCTATTTATTGACTTTCGCTTCACTCAGTCTCAGCCTGCGCAAACTAAGCGAGATTCAGCCGGGTCACCACCAGGAAGACCGTTGTGGACTTATTATCATCGAAATAAAAATAACGCAGAAGCTGGCAATATGCGTGCTGTTATGGAAGCTACTGGTCGTTATTCATTAGTATAAAAAAACAAGCTTGACCATTTAACCTTGATTTTTTTGGATTCACGCATTATTTTATATGGAAACAACTATATTTTTTTGTGTGGTGTATATGTATAGTCGAAAAAAATGTATTGAATTGCCGCTTAGAAATTTTACCCTTATTGAATTGCTTGTGGTGATTTCTATTATTGCTATATTAGCTGGTTTGCTGCTTCCGGCACTGCAAAACGCCAGAGAAAAAGCTAAAGCTATTTCCTGCGCTAATAATTTATCGTCCATTCATAAAGCTTTTACTTTGTACTTGATGGACTGGAACGATCATATTTTCTGGGGAGTTGATTCCGATCCTGAGTTTTATATGGACCGCTATGTTTATGGCGGGCGTTCATCCGGCAATGCTTACATCGGAGGACAGGGGGATTTGTTTGAACATTATGTTCCACGCCCCTTGAATCAATATACTAATAAAAATATAGCCGTATATCGCTGCCCGAATGATGTAAATCCATTTTCCGGCTGGAATAATTCACCTAAATTTGAACAGGTTGGCAATTCCTACGCGTTCAACTGGTATTTCCGCAATAAAAAAATGACCCGAATCCGCAGACCTTCGGGATTGATTTTGTTTACCGAAGCCCCGGCGGTTGAAGAGGACAGAGTGCTTTGGCACAAAGACAAAGCTAACGTCTGCTTTTTCGATGGTCATTTAGATTTCTTCGGCGTACCGTCCCAGGATCAAGACGATCCGCTCTGGTGGGATGGCGACGGCAATGTGCCGGTAATAACTTTCTAGTGCATTGTATACCTAAAAAGTTCGCATCATTGCACCTCTGAGACAGAGGTTACTACATCATTTCACATTTAGCGATGTGGTCACGGCTGTCTCAGCCGTGTTTTCTGATGTAAACCCAAGGCTGGATAAGACTAATAAAACTGCGAACATTTAAGTTTTATTGAGTACTAGTTTGAATTACTCTTGCCGGGAGCGCCGGTCGCCAGACCGGCATCCTTAAAACTTAGGAACTTAATATATGCCG
>DAOWBJ010000103.1 GCA_030634125.1 Victivallales bacterium | reverse complement strand
TATCTATCTTGAGGCGAAATCTAATTTTGAAGATGGATTTGCTATTGGTGATGAACTCATGGCAAGCGGAGCGGATTCGGTATTTTTTGATACAGACAGGATGGCTTTGGGATTTTTGAAGTATGCCTGGAAGAATGGAATAAAAATACCGGAAGATATTTCTGTAATTGGTTTTGATGATGATCCGGTCGGTACACAGTCTTGTCCGGCTCTGAGCACGGTTGCTCACCCGATTGAAGAAATGAATAATAAAATTATCGAGTTGATAGAGCAGAATGCCAAAACTGGCGAAGATTTTGTTTTTTCAACTAAATTTATAAATCGCGAAAGCGTTTAACAAAAAAATATTTGAGGTAAAAATCATGTCAAAGAAAAAGTATGTTTTAGTTGGAACCGGCGGCCGCTGCGCAATGTTTATTGACGCGTTAATCAAAGATTTCAAGGATTGTGGTGAACTCGCGGCATTATGCGATACTAATCAAACTCGAATGAATTACTGGAAAAAATACATCAAAGATAACGGCGGTTCAACTGATGTCAAAACCTATAAAGCAGCTGATTTCGATAAGATGATCGAAGAACAAAAAGCTGAACGCGTAATCGTTACAAGCATGGACAGAACTCATCATAAATATATCTGCCGCGCTATGGAACTCGGCTGTGATGTTATCTCTGAAAAACCAATGACTGTTGACGCTGATAAATGTCAGCAAATTATTGATACCATAAACAAAACCGGACAGGATCTGGTCGTAACATTCAACTACCGTTATTCCCCGCGTAATACAAAAATTAAAGAAATTATCAAAAGCGGTATGCTTGGCGATGTTACCAGCGTTCATTTCGAATGGCTGCTGGACACTAACCACGGAGCCGATTATTTCAGACGCTGGCACCGCGACAAGCGCAACAGCGGCGGTTTGATGGTTCACAAATCAACTCATCATTTCGACTTAATGAACTGGTGGATAGATTCCAAACCTGAAATAGTTTTTGCTATGGGCGATTTGAAATTTTACGGCAAAGAAAACGCTGAAAACCGTGGAGTTACAGATTTTTATCCTCGTGCACGAGATAATGAATTAGCTGCAAAAGATCCATTCGCGTTAAAAGTAACTGAAAAAGATGAACGCATCTTAGGTTTATATTATAATGCTGAACATGAAGACGGTTATGGCCGCGATCAAAGCGTTTTCAGTCAAGGCATCAGTATTGAAGACAATATGGGAGTAATGGTTCGTTACGCCAATAACGCGGTAATGACTTATGCTCTGAACGCGCACAGCCCATGGGAAGGCTACCGTGTTTGTTTCAACGGCACAAAGGGGCGTCTGGAATTCAACGTTGTCGAAAAATCCTACGTCAGCGGCGATCATGAAGACTTCAATCAGCCCGGAATGCGTGAACTTGAGGGCGAAAAGAAAGATATGGTTCCTGAAATCATCTTTCAGGCGCACTGGGGCAAACCGCAGGTTATTGAATACGAACAAGGCGACAAAGGTGGTCACGGCGGTGGAGATATTCGCCTTCTGAATCACGTTTTACGTGGTGATAAAGAAGACCCGTTGGGTCATGCCGCCGGTTATATTGACGGAGCTACTTCCATCCTGACCGGAATCGCGGCTAACAAATCAATGGCAACAGGCATGCCGGTCATAGTCAAAGATCTAGTTGATCTGACATAAAAAATAGATAATTTGATATGTGAGGTCTTTCCGCGGGGATGCTCCTCTCAAACGCGATCCCCGCAGAACGACGAGTGAGCTTACATTAGTAAGCTCATAATAAATTATTTATCACTCTCCTCTTAATGATAAATAATTATTAAAGCAATATCTTCTCCACTCCTTAAATATTACCCTTACACTTAAAAGCCTTATTAAAAAGTTAAGTGCGCCTTTAATTTTAGTATATAGGCGGAAATGTAAAAATGCAACTGTTTTTGAGAATTTTATTGCTTTTTTCTCAAATTTTGTTAAATTGGACGCACCCGCCAAAACTTTTCACGCCCACCTAAATGCTTAAAAAGTAACGATTTAAATGCAATATACACTTGAATAGAGCTTTTTGCGTGCTATAGTTTAACTTATTGATAATTATAGAGTTAAATATAGATGATAAATTTAAATAGTTTCCAACAAAACCGACTAATCGAGCGGATCGACGAAATTCTGCATCCAAAAAGCAAGTTCAAATAAATATTACGATGCCTGGCAAACTTGAATAAGAATCTGCGCTCATGGCATCTATGTGTTATGTGATAACAAGCATTTAACCAGTAGCCCGGAACCGAACCATGCGAAGTCAGGGTAAGGGCAGTCGGCCGGCCGCAATGCGAAAGCGTGAAGATGTTGAGCGGTTCTTCACAAAAATCTGTACCAAATGCATAAAAACTACCCTTCTTCGCAGCAAAGGCGGATATTGACATTGACGCAGATTTTTATGTTAAAGGCAATGAAGTCGGCTGGTCGGATGATAGTGCTGGTTTACCCGAAAAAGCATTAGCCGTTCTAAATTTTCTTGCAGATGAGATTTTATTTTTTTTCAGAAAGCTAAGCATAAATTCAAAAAATATCAAAATAATATATATTGCTGGTGGCGGACAAAATATTCCGGCATTGGTGAGCACTGTTAAGAAAAAACTACAGCACAAAATTAAGTGTGTAAGTGCTTCGCCAACTCAGGGTGTGGCACTAATGATTGACGATATGAATAAAAGACAACTAAATTAAAATTCATACTTTCTGGGTATCATGCTTCGTTTCATCTGGCGATATATTACATGGACCAATTGATTTACCATCAATCCATTGCGCCTGAAGTGTTTGGTTTTCAACTGCTACTCCGTTCATCAGTTTTAGCAGCATAGTAATTGCATTTCGTCCCATCTTTTCACAGTGAAATTCGATAGTAGCTAACTCGGGATCAATCAACCTACAGATTTTACTGTTACCGCATCCAACAATACTGATGTCCTGAGGAATACGCAACTTTGAGTGACGTATTAAGCGATATGCTTCGGCAGCAAAACTGTCTGTGTGGAAAAAAATGGCAGTTGGGCGGTTTTCGTGGCTGACAAGATCATGAATTTTTTGTTCGAGTTCAACCGACTGTATATGCAATAAGCACTCGAAAGGAATTTCCCGTACCAATGTTCGGTCAAAAGGAATTCCAGCATCATTGACGGCATCACGCAATCCTTCCAGGCGTCGACTTGTTCTGTTCCTGCCGGCAAACCCCACAAATCCAATCCGCCGATGCCCCAAATTGACAAGTTTGCTACCCGCTATATAACCGGCCGTATAATTGTCAAAAACAATAGATGAAATCTCAATATCCTGTAAGCGTTGGTCAAGCAACACAACGGGAAAGCCTTGCTGGTGGAGATTTATTACGGCTTTAGATGTTTTTGGATTATGAATTGATACAACCAGCGCACCTTTGACCGCCATTTTCGGCAGTTCATTAATAATCCGCAAGTCTGTATCAATATTAGAGTCAACGTTGTAAATTTGCAGATTGTAACCTCGCTTTCGCGCTTCATTCCGAGCACCATCTGCAACAGTGCTCCACATTTCGCCAAGATTAGGAACAGCTATTGACAATTCCAAATTAAACTGCTATAATTTAAATAATGATATATTTTTATTTAAAAAAATACATGTTGAAACATGTATGATAATAAGGAAATAAAATGCTTAACTCGTTTTTACAATTACTGGATTGAAAACAGCCTGACAAGATTATCTGGACTGCTGATCTTTCATATTGGATAGCTGCTCGCCAGCAAGATGGAACGGCTGATTCATCCTGGAAGACTGAGGAGGGATATCTGCGCTTACATGCTGAGCTTGGGATTATGCCTTATTATTACTACGATAAATTCTGGGTTGCCAATCCAATCCACGACGACACTATTTCATTCAAGACAACGAACAATGAGAATCTCAGTGAAAAAATTATCGAGACCCCAGTGGGCATCTTAAGGGAAGAAAGTGCCTTTATGCCTGAAAGTTGTTGTCGTGGAATAACTCAGCATATGGTCACCGCGCCGGAAGATATTGACGTGTTACTTTATATATTGGAACACCGGAAGTTGAGCCCAAGCAATCTTGACGACTATCGTTCACGAGCAGAAATGTGGAAACCATATGATGGCATGCCCTGCCCTGTCTTGCCATGCCAAGATCCCCTTTATCTGCACTCTGTTATGAGTGGATCGGAGTAGAAAATCTGGTTTACTTATTTATGGATTGTCCGGATAAAATTAAAAAAGCCCTGCGTCTGCTGGAAGAACAGGAGGAACCCATTTTAACGGCTGTATGTGAATTGGCTCCGCCTTTAGTGCATTTCCCGGATAACCTGTCCAGTGATAACTTGACCAGCTACTATGACGATTATATGCGGGAAGGACACCAGCGGCGAATTGAACGTCTACATGCTGCCGGAGTAAAGTGCGCGGTACATTTGGATGGTACTATCAAAGGACTTCTTCCCAAATTAACGGACTGCGGGTTTGGTGCCGTTGAAGCTTTAACTCCGCAGCCGGCCGGAGATTTGTCTGTTAACGAAATGCGCAATGTCGCGAATGACGAAAAAGTCATACTTTGGGGCGATGTACCGGGTATTATATTCGCCCCTCCTTACGAATGGAAGGATATGAAGAAGCATGTTGAACATGTGCTTGATTGTTGGAATGGAGAACCGTTTGTTTTGGGAGTCGCCGACCAGGTACCGCCTGATGGTGATATTGAGATGATAAAAAAAAAAACAGAACTTGTAAAGAGGCAATGTAACGAATAGTCAAGGTTATCGGCCTGCAGACTTTCCAGTTGACCTATTCAAATTTTATGATGCCACTCCTCTATTGTCAGGATGAAAATATGTGGACCATCATGCCATGGTTATATCAATTGCAATCCACAAGTTGTCAAGGAGTGATTTTCGCTTCTCTGATAGTTGCGGCTATACCAACATTTTTAGTCTTTACATTCTGCCAGAACATCATTATGCGCGGTATTGTTGTTCCAGTAGAAAAGTAATGAGATAAGTTTTAACATTAACAGTAGAGAGAATGATGGAACAAAATAATCGGCTTGGGAAAAATGATTTTTTTCAAGGAAAGCAACTTTTAAACACTTGTATATTCCCTGTAATAGCTTTTGAGAGAGTCGAGCGAGCCCACAGGGCATAGCTCGGCGAAGACTCTCTCAAAGAATTACAGGTTTTCAAAAGAGGTTCGAGGAAAATTTTCTCAAATATATATGGATCTCCTTGATTGCAAAAAATTAGTTCTTTTTTGTTCAGTGCTGTCTGTATGCAAGTGGAGTCATTCCGGTTTGTTGCCGGAAAACACATATAAAATAACTTGGGTCCGAGTAACCGGATGAATAAGCTATTTCGGAAATATTCATGTTTGTTTCTTTTAGAAGTCGTTTGGAATATTCCAGTCGTTTTTCATTTATATATGTGTTTAACTTGATGCCGATTTTTCTACGGAATAATTGTGACAGATACCCGGGACTGCAGGGAATGAGTCTGCTAAGAAAATCAACATTAAGGTGAGCATTTCCAAGATTGGCCACCACCAGGCGCTGAGCCTTGGATATTTTGGAGTGAGGATGATAATTTTCTGTAGACTCATCTTCATCTAAAATCATCAATAATTCAGAAAAACAAGCTAATAATATTCCACGCAGTGTGGACTTCCTTGCTCTATGTTTTATCTTAGAAATTTCGCATATATGATTAATATAGTTCTTTATGATTTCTTTCTTTTGTGTTTTCATTATCAATATTTCAGTTGAGTGAGCTATTTCGCCAGCTTTGCCCTCTCCTTTTATAAATGACAGTTCTCCGTGTTCAAAGCCTATAACCATGAAGAGGGTTGATTCGTTTTTAAGTTCTACTCCAAAATGCGGCAACATGGCGGGAATAATTGTGATATCACCAGGGACAGGTTGAATACTTTGTTCAATAAATTTCATTGTGTGAGTACCGCTGATTTGAGACGACATTTCCGGTGTGGTATGGTAATGCATGCCGATAGTATATTTGATATGCTTGGAAAAGGATGGAACACGCAAATTGAACCTGTTATTTCCCAAGGCTTCAACCTGCTCCACAATGTGTTTGCGGCACATTTCAATCCATTTATCCATAGTAAAATTACTCATAGTTTAGTTACTTCAGGTAAAATATTAGATATTTCATATTATTCAAGTAATAATCATATAAAATAAGTGGCAAAATAGTTTTTAATGTAGTATAATTTAAAGTATAGAAAAGATTTTTATCTTGAATAAAAAAACAAAATTGTCAAACAGGCAAAAGGAGATTATATGAACAATTAGTTTTGTTACATACCGCTACTTTTAATTATAACAAATAAGATGGTGTGTAAAAAGTCAACCCTAAAAGATTAAATTTTATGAAAATTTTCTTGATAAAAAGTTTTATTAACAACCAACGCTCTTATCAATATGAGC
>DAOWBJ010000121.1 GCA_030634125.1 Victivallales bacterium | reverse complement strand
GGTTAAAATACAAATATAAACTAATTTACGCAAAAGTCAAATTGTTTAATGATTTTATTTAATTTATTTTCTGACTACATTTTTGCAAAAAAAACGAGCTCAACTAAGCTCAAAAAAATCCAGTAATATTCGTATTATTTGATTGCTTTTATATTGGTTGCATGTTATAATACCACCGTAAGTGATAATTGTCAATAGGAACGTTTGAAAGCAACGACAAAAAAACAGTTTTTTTCGACTTGCTAAATATTGGCATCAATGTATAATACCTATATGTTGATTTAATAATTAAGGATGTCTGATGAATATAATTTTATCTTTAGATATTGGAACAAGTAAGATTGCGGCTGTGGCATTTGATTGTGATAGTCGTCAAAATGTGGCTGTTGTGTCTGCTGTGAATCAGGCGATGGTTGACGGACTGCCTGAGGGATGGCATGAACAATCGCCGGAAGTTATTTTTAAACAATGTCTAGAATTGTTACAACAGCTCATGGAGTCCAACAAGTTCTCCATTGATACGGTAAAGACGATAGCTCTTTCCGGTCAAATGCATGGAGTGTTATTGACTGATGACGACTTAGAGCCTTTGACAAATCTGATAACCTGGTGTGATCAGCGCGCGGTAGAATTGACAGCGAATATAAATCGTTCTGACTGGCCGGTTGATCGCACCGGATGTTATTTACACCCCGGATATGGCGGCGCTACTTTGGCGATATTAGCCGCAGAGAATCAAATACCTTCTGGAGCAACTGCCTTGACAATTGCTGACTATGTAGTGGCAAAATTATGCGGAGTTGCGGCAACTGAACCAACCCATGCCGCCAGTTGGGGAATCATGGATATTCGAAATAAGTGCTGGGATATGGAAATCATTGAACGTTTACAAATACCGCTTGAAGTCTTACCAAAAATTAATGATTCATCAAGCATAATGAGTGGCGTAACTTGCGATATAGGTCTACCGCAAGGTGTCAACGTTTGTTCACCGCTGGGTGATAATCAAGCCAGTTTTATCGGTACCTGTGGATTAGGAAATGATGCTCTGCTGTTTAACCTTGGTACCGGCGGACAAATTTCTTTGCCCTGTCAGGACTTTTCTGTTCATGAAAGTTTGGAAACCCGACCAATGCCCTTTGGTGATTTTTTGCTGGTTGGTGCAAGCTTGTGCGGTGGACGCTCCTGCGCACTGCTTAAAGATTTTTTCAAAGATGCTGTTTATAAATTTACCGGTAAAAAACTTGATGATGGCGAATTATACCGGATCATGGATAAGATGACGGTTGAAACGAAGCAGGCTTTGACTGTTGATACGCGGTTTGCCGGTACCCGCATGAATCCGTCGGAATGTGGAGCTGTTTCTTCGATTGGAGTTGACAATTTCACTCCTGCCGCCTTGAGCCTGGGATTTATGCAGGGAATGGTTAAGGAACTCAGTGAAATGGTTCCGCCGGAAATGCTTGATGCTTTTACTAAAGTCATGGCGAGCGGCAACGCTGTGCGTAAAAATCCGCTGGTTCAACAGTTGATTACGGAAGCATTGGGACTTGAATGTGAATTGACTAGTGGCAAAGAAGAGACCGCTACAGGTGCGGCTCTGGCGGCGGCAAAAAGTCTGGAGTTGATATGAGAATATTTGCAAAAGGCTGGAGCAATGGTTTTGATGGACCGGGCAGACGCTTTGTTTATTATATGAAAGGCTGTGATTTTCGTTGCCTTTGGTGTGCTTCTCCTGAAAGCATTTCTCCTGATCCTGAAATATTGTTTTATCCTGACAAAAGCGAATTTGCGGCATCGTGTTGCGACAAAAAAGCCGTAGAGGGAGATCGTCTAAAACGGGAGATATGCAGCAACTGTAATGCGATGTCATGTATAAATATTTGGCGAAATCGTGCTTTTGAACTTGTTGGTACTGATATCTCTAAAAGCGAAATTATTCAGGATATGGAACAGCGAATGGCAATGTTCGGTTCTGACGGAGGGATTACTTTTAGTGGTGGAGAGCCAACCTTGCAGGTGGATGAACTGCTTGATATTGCACAAGAACTAAAATATCGCGGCATTAACCTGACTATTGAGACCAATGCGGCTTCACCGCGCTTTAAAGAATTATATGACGCGTTTGATTTGCTGATATGTGATTTGAAATGCATAACGCCAGAGCTGCATTACAAGATTACCGGAGCCGCTAATGATATGGTTGTGAAAAACATAAGCCATGCGGTCGCCGCCGGTATTAATATGATTATCAGAGTGCCATTAATAGAAGAGTTGAATTTTACAATTTCTGAGCGTGAACGATTTTACGAATTTTTCAGCGCGGTCAAACCGGCAAGAGTAGAGTTTTTACGTTTGCACCAACTTGGGCTGCCTAAGTATAAGGCCTTAGGACAAAGCTGTCCGGCAAAGAAGTTGAATCCACCTAAGGAAGAAGAGGTGGATGATTTTTGTAAAAGTTTATCTTCACTTGGAATAGACGCAAAGTTATTACATTAAAAAACGGAGTCAAATATGAAATTAACTAATGGAGTAGAGATACTGCGAAAATTCAAACGCAGCCAGAAAACAATAAACACCTGGTTTTATGTTCAGGAAATCAAAATGCTTGAGCGCGAAGCCATGCGCAAGGCAGGACTTGAAACAGAAGATGCTTACGGCAATGCTGAACTGCTCTGTCGAGTCTTGGAAAAAATGCCTTTGTCTATTCCTGACGGCAGTGCGATTGCCGGTTCCCAGGATGGAGCTTTTTCTCCCTCTTACGCGCTCATTAATCCAAGTTTTAAAGTCGAAGAATTTGCCGGATATTGCGATCCGTGCGCGATATATAGTGATGTTGTTTTAGGAGACTTAACTAGCGAGCGAGTTGCAAAAGTCCGCAAATATTGGGAAAACACTGATTATGTAAGTAAACTTTATGGTATTTCAGAACAATATGAGCGTTATACCAAAGAAGTGTCGTTTTTTATGGAGCCGGTTACCGGGCACACCATACCTGACATGAGACCATTTTTGAAGCATGGAGTAGTATCGATGCGGCAGAAAGCTCTTGATTCCGGCACGGAATACGGCAAAGCAATGGCACGAAGTCTGGAAGCGGTATTGATTCTTGCCCGGCGCTATCGTGAATTGGCACAAGAAAAAGAGATGGCGGCGGCACTGGCGAAAGTTCCTGAAGCTGGAGCAAAAAATCTGCGTGAAGCAGTTCAAAGTTTTGTTTTGCTGTGGCAAGTAATGGTGATTGAACAATCTCCTAATCCTTACGCGTTTTCAGCGGGGAATATTGACCGTGTTTTCGAGCCCTATTTTAATAATGAAGATTTTGATGAAGCTGTTGCGCTTATCCGGCACCTGTTGTGTTTTTATCAGGTCGGAAACCGCTGCTGGGCGATTTCGCAAAACATTATGGCAGGCGGACGGGATGAACAGGGCAATGATTTGACCTCGCCTATGACAGAAGCGGCACTGGAAGCTTTTTTTCTCAGTAACGACCCGCAACCGGCGCTCTCTGTAAAAGTTCATGCCGGAACACCGGAAAAATTCTATGACAATCTCGGACGTTTTTTCTTTACTCACGGACATTTGACCCCGTCGCTTTTCAATGATGATTCAATTTTTCCGATGCTGGAAAAACAGGATGTAGCTGTTGCTGATTTGAAAGATTATTCCATTGCCGGATGTCAGGAACCGTTGATTATGGGTAAAGCCTCTCTTAATACTACTAACACTTGGTTAAACCTCGGAAAAGTTTTGGAACTGGCCCTCAATGACGGCAAATCAACTATTACCGGAGAACAGATCGGTCCGACCTGGGAGGAGCTTGGCTTGACTAGCGCGAAAGAAGTTTTCAACAACGCCGAAACTGTATTTTTTCAGACTCTAGATTTTCTGTTGCCCTTGATGGCAAAAGCGGGCAATGCCTACACAAGTCTTCTCGGTGATAAGAAACCGGTGCCTTTCACCTCTTCACTCATGGACAGTTTTGACAGCTTCCGGGATATGCGTGATTCGAAAAATCCCGGAGTGCGTTACAATGCCAGCGGCTGTCTGATTCATGGACTTGGAGTAGTGACAGACTCTCTGGAAGCTTTGAAAGCGGCAATGGACTCAGGCTTATGGTCTGCGGATGAAATCAGAGAGGCTCTTGTTTCTGACTTTAAAAATCAGGATAGACTACAGGGGTTCCTGGAAGCTCAAGTCAAATATGCGAATAATATTGAAAGCCCGGACGATACTGCTGTAAGAATATCAAGCGCGGTCTGCAAGCGTGTAAGTGCATTGCGGAATCCGGCGGGGAAAGCATTTCTTGCTGACTGGTCTACCCCGAGCACGCATTTGCTTTATGGTTACTGGGTGGGAGCCACTCCTGATGGCAGGCGCGCAAGGACAATGCTGGGATATGGCATTGACCCGCACCCGGAAGCGGCGGTCAGTGAATTGCCGGAACGCTTATTGTCATACAGAAAACTACCTTATCACCAGATGACCGGCGGCTATGCGTCCCATATTGGAATATGCCCGATTGATGCCGAACTTGAAAACAAGGGACTCTGGATGCGTGACCGTATCATTAAACCGCTATTCCGGCTGGGTGAGAACGTCAAGGAATCACCTTATTATGTTTATTTCAACATTGACACCGCTGAACATTTACGTGCAATTCTAAAGTCGCCGGAAGAATTAGTTCCAAGTGGCGTGTATATTATGCGTATTCACGGAACATTTGTAAATTTTCTGGATTTGTCCCCGGCAATCCAGGAGGATATAATAAAACGCCTTGAAGCGGGAGGCAATACAGCATGATAATAAACAAAACTGATTCAATCAGGACTAAAATATTTAGGGCGATCCTCAAGGGCGATTTTGCTCCTGGAGAAAAACTGCCTACTGAACGCGATATGGCAGAACTTACTGGAACCAGCCGGGTCACGGTTAGGCGTGCTTATGAGCAACTTGAGCAAAGTAATATTTTACAGCGGGAACATGGGCGCGGGACATTCGTGGCAAAGCATTCCGCCGGCAACACCAAGGCTTGCAGTCAAATCGCATTGCTTACGAGCATAAGCGATCATTTCGCACTTGAATTTATCCGGGCGGTTGAAGAAATTTTATCGCGAGAGGATATGTTGTTGATTTTACGAATTACTGATGAAACCCCCGAAAAAGAAGAACTGGCGGCAATAGATTTGGTTGGCAAAGGTGTAAATAATCTGATAATATGGCCAAGCGGTCATGCTTTTCCTGAAAAGACCTTTGAAAGACTGCGTGTGCTGGGTACGAATATGGTGTTTTTTGACAGAGTTGTTCCTCGTGATTATGCTGACTATGTTGGTTTGGATAATGATGATGCCATGGATAAACTTTTTGAACATGCCGCTAAATCAGAGTTGAAAAATCCAATATTTGTTACGCATAGCGACCTCCAGGTGGATAGTGATATGATGCGCCTGCAGGCGTTTAATAGAAACTGTACTGAACGAGGTCTTAAGGGAACAATAATAAAATTATCACACAAGGAAGATTTGTCCCGTCTTCCTGAAAAAATTTCTCAAGACAGTACAGCTTTTTGTGTAAATGATATAATGGCAGATAAGCTCAAGCCCTTTATTACTCAACAATCAATCTACAGTATTGACGGATTTATCAATTATGCCGTATCATACAAGCAGCCGATGCGAAAAATGGCTGAACTAGCCGTATCCATGCTTTTGGAACAACAGAAAAAAGGTTCTCGCTGGAAAGCGTCCCAAAAATATTGCAAAGGAGAGTTGGTGAATGTGTAACATTAAGTTATTAGACAATCCGGTATTTTTCGATTCAAACCGGGTATGGCGCTGTTATATCGGAGGCAAACTGCTGGATGAATTCCTTGGCAATAATACTTGTCATGACGGAAACTTCCCGGAAGAATGGCTGGCTTCTGTTACTCGTGCGGAGAACGATGATCATCAACAATCGCCTAATGAGGGATTATCCCGGATTCGAGGAAGCAAACTTAATTTTGCTGATCTGCTGCT
>DAOWBJ010000322.1 GCA_030634125.1 Victivallales bacterium | reverse complement strand
GGAGCTAGAGACGGTTTCAGTGATACCAAAATATGTACGTGATTTTCTATTCCACCGATTTTTATGATTTGACAATTTTCAGCTTTCGCAATACCGCACAAATATGCATAAACAGATTCTCTAATTTCTGGGGATAACATATTTAATCTGTCTTTAGTAGAAAATATGATATGATTGAGAATATTTGAAAATGTATGACCCATTTTTTGTGCCGCCTCCCTGCGGGGGCTGTTAATTTATTTATTCATTTTATCCACGGGCTCACGCCCGAGGCTATCCAAATGCCGCCCTCTGCGAGGGCTTTAATGTATGTTAAATTATTTACTCTCTACGCTTTTTAAATTATTAAGCCCTCGCAGAGGGCGAAGCTTGGTTAGCCTCGGGCGCAAGCCCGTGGACGCCAAGCACACACGGCGGCGGTACAAAATGTCATCATCTTATTTGCTAAGACTAATGAATTTTTCTACTGCTTTATCCCATTTAGCTTTGTCATTTGGATTTGCTTCGTATTTTTCTACGCCGAAGGAATTTTTGACTACTTCGCGCGCCGCTGTTAAATCTGACAAATCCATGTCGGCAATTGCTTGAGCCAGAATATTACCTATTGCTGTCGCTTCGACCGGACCGGCTTCTACGGGGAAACCCAGACAATCGGCCGTGCACTGCATTAATTTTCTGTCTTGAATGCCGCCGCCGACGATATTTAACGAAGCATAGTCTACGCCGAGGATTTTTTCGAGTTTTTCCAGCTTGGTGCGGAAATAAACTGCCAGTGACTCGTAGATGCAGCGTAATACGTCAGCATCTGTTTCCGGTGTTTCCTGATTGGTTTTGGCACAGAACTCGCGCACTTTTGCGGGCATGTCGCCGGGAGTTAAAAATAAATTATCGTTCGGATTGACCAGATATTTGAATGCTTCACCCTCGTCAGCCATTTTTGACATTTCGTTGAAAGAAATGTTGCGTCCGGATTCATTCCAGACGCGGCGCGTTTCCTGAAAAAGCCATGTACCCATGATATTTGAAAGGAACAATATTTTTTCGTCCAGACCGCCTTCGTTGGTGAATGGTCCGAAACGGGCTTCGTCTGTACGGATCGGCGTGTCTATTTCTGCGCCGAAAAGTGCCCAGGTTCCGCAGCTGATGTATGCCCAGTCGCGGTCAGCGGGAGCCGGAACAGCACCCACAGCGGAAGCCGTGTCGTGAGAACCGACTTTTACTACCGGGATAGGTCCGCAGTTAAATTCTTTTTGCAATTCAGCCTTCAGGGGAGTCGATACTCTGCCGGGGAAAGCTATTCCAGGGAATATTGAGCGCGGTAAACCGAGAAGGTCTATGAGTTCAAAATCCCAATTGCGTTTGACAGGATCAAGCAGGTTGGTCGTGGAAGCCTCGCAGTATTCACAGGTCATCGCGCCGTTCAGCATATAGGTCAAGGCATCCGGCATCAGGAGTAAAACACTATCCTCGAAGTCTTCGGGATGAGCCTCTTTGTGCGCGACTAACTGGTACAAAGTATTGAGCTGCATAAACTCAATTCCGGTGCGCTGATAGATTTTTTCCTGTGAAATTATTTGATAAACTTTTTCAGGGATGGCATCGGTTCGTGAATCCCGGTAATGATAGGGCAGGCGGATCATTTTACCGCTTGTCCGGTTGAACAGTACATAATCGACGCCCCAGGTATCTATGGCGATACTGGAAATGTTCGGCTCAATAGCGAGGGCTTTTTTCAAACCGGCACGTATTTCCGCGCATTGCAGGTTAAAGTCCCAGAATAAAGAACCGTCTTTCTCGATTGGGCCGTTTGAAAAACGATGAACTTCCTCCAATGAAAGTTTGCCTTTTTCAATAGTTCCAATGATCGCGCGTCCGCTTGAGGCTCCCAAGTCAAATGCCAAATACTTTTGTGTCATGATTTTCTTCCTTTCCGGTTTTTATAAACTTTCGTAAGCCGATAAAATTAATTCTTCTGTTTCTTCCCAGCCAATGCAGGCGTCTGTAATCGAAACTTCAGGATCTGGAGTTTCGCCAATTACAATCTTCTGGCTGCCGGGCTTTAAATTACTTTCCAGCATTACTCCGGCAATACGGTCTTCGCCGTCACGGATTTGCTGTATAACATCTTCCAGCGCGATTCTCTGCCGGTTATATTGCCTGGCGGAATTCGCGTGACTGCAATCAACCACAATACCGCATTTGATTTTTGCTTTGTTCAGCGCTACTTTGAGAAAAGCGATGTATTCGGCGGGGTAATTGGGCTGATTTCGGCCTCGAAGCACAATATGCCCGTATGAGTTGCCGGGAGTACGGAATACTCCGATTTGACCTTCCTCTGTAACCCCGATGAAACTGTGTTCGCTGTTGGCGGTTCTAATCGCATCGATGGCGACCCGTACATTGCCGTCAGTGGCATTTTTGAATCCCACCGGCATTGATAAACCGCTTGCCAACTGGCGATGGGTCTGCGATTCAGTAGTTCGAGCCCCGATTGCCGCCCAGCTGACAGCGTCAGAAACATATTGAGGGAT
>DAOWBJ010000190.1 GCA_030634125.1 Victivallales bacterium | reverse complement strand
GTTTCTTTTGCTTCCTTTTCGCGCGGTATTGCATTCCGCGATTTGGTTTCCAATCAGATAAATGCTTATATCGGGGTGGGATTAATGGTTTTAATTGGCTTTATTTTGTTATTTTACCGCAAGTTGCAGATTTGGATATTGATACTGTTTATGGGCTGTGTGCCGGGATTATTTTTGTGGAGTGTGATTGTGCCTTATAAAGCCCAGGCGAAAGGGAAGAAAGTATTGGGACAGCAGTTACGGAAGATTTTGCAAGAGGAAAATATTCCGGCGGATGAGATTATTTACAAGAGTGAGATTAAGGATTTATACGGCGAATGCTATTACATGGGATATCAGGTGAAAAAAATATATTCACTTCAAGAGCTCCCTAAAAACAAAGAGGTGATTTATTTAATAAGTACCAATTATCCACAGGTGCCAACCAGGGAATGGACAAGTTTACTGTCTGAAAAAATGCAGCAGTACCGTGGTCGTCACATTGGTTTAAGACGTGGTGTTTTAAAGAAACGACAATTCAAAAAGTGGCCTCAAAGATGAGTTTGAAAGCATTAGCAAATTGTACATATTCTGATTTGGAAAGCCTGGTAAGCAATCTCGGACAGCCGGTTTTCCGGGCTAAACAAATCATGGAATGGGTATTCAAACATTATGAGCTTGATCCTGACCGTATGCTCAATTTGCCGTTAAAATTACGGGAAGAGTTGAAAAGCAAGTTGATTTGTATGTCTTCAGAGATAAAAGAAGTAAGCAAGGCCAGTGATAAAACCACGAAATTATTAATTTCCCTGTCCGATGACGAAGCAATAGAAATGGTGATTATTCCTTCGCATCAACGGATAACATTTTGTTTAAGTACGCAGGTTGGCTGTCCGGTTGGATGTCGTTTCTGCGCGAGCGGAGAAGGGGGACTGGTACGCAATTTAAAAGCGCATGAAATCATAGAACAGCTTTATCACGGTATCGCTCATAGCGGCAAATTCCCGGATAATATCGTGTTTATGGGTATTGGCGAGGGCTTGTTGAATTTTGATAATCTGGCGGAGGCGTTGGAGAAAATTACGGAAGCTGATCATATCGGGATGTCTCCACGGCGTATAACTATTTCGTCAAGCGGCTATGTCCCTGGAATTTATCGTCTTATTGAGCTGGGTAAACCATTTATACTGGCAGTCTCACTGCACGCTGTGGATGACGAAACCAGGTCAGAGATTATTCCGGGTAAATTACGTTATCCGATTGCGGAAATACTGCAGGCCTGTGATGATTATGAAAATAAAATCGGCAGAATGGTAACTTTTGAGTACACCATGCTCGCCGGGGTCAATGACAGTGCCGCCGCGGCTGAAAAACTGGCGGCGATGGCGCGCGGGCATCATGCCAAAGTCAATTTAATTCCCTGCAATGAAACATCTGAGGAATTTAAACGACCTGCGGAGATTGATATTTTAAACTTTCGTGATATTCTAGAAAAGACCGGAGTTACGGTAATGCTGCGCTTGGAAAAGGGCGGCAAAGTTGCCGCGGCCTGCGGACAACTTAGAGTTAAACATCTGAAAAAAACGGCAGACAATGATTAAAGATCTGGGAATAATAATAGCTGCGGCAGGAAGCAGTTCGAGGTTCGGCAGCGATGATAAACTGCTGGAAAAACTCGATGGAATGCCCCTGTTTCTGCATTCTGTCCGTAATTTTTATCCTTTATGCCCGGCGGGAAATATGATTGTGGTTGTGGATCCCGGAAAGCTGGCGGAATTTAAGAATATTGCCGAAACTTATCTGCCTGAATGTCAGTTGCGTTTTGTCGCGGGGGCAAAACTCCGCGCGGAATCGGTTCGGAACGGTATGGCGGCTTTGGTATCGCAAACAAAGTTTGTCGCCATTCAGGACGCCGCCCGTCCATGGTCAAGTTCAGACCTGTTGAAAAAATGCCTGGCGGCTGCACGGCTGCATGGCGGCGCTGTTCCGGCAAAAGCTGTGGTTGACACCTTGAAGCACACAAGGGGAGATGGCCGGATAATTGATACTGTCCGGCGGGATAATCTCTGGCGGGTCGAAACTCCGCAAGTTTTTAATTTAGAACAACTGCTGGACGCGAATAAGCGGATCAGCGGCACGGATATGGAATTTACTGATGATTCTTCAATTATGGAAGCCGCCGGCTATGAAGTTTATATCGTCTGTAATCAGGAAAAGAATATGAAAATAACTTATCGTAAAGATATAATGAACGAGGAAAACGATAGTGCTTGCTAGAAAAGTAAAACCAGACCTGGCGGCTGCACCGGAATTTCCGGTACACCCCTTGAATATAAAAAAAATCAAGGATGGAATTATTGTACGCGTCCCGAATTGGCTGGGCGATATAGTAATGACATTACCGGCTCTTATGGAGCTTAAAAAAATATTACCGGAATATTGCGGTTTATTTGTAATATGCCCGCTGGGCGTCAGAGATTTTCTCGAATCTTTGCCGATGATTGATTATGTTATTCCCCTGGAGGAAGTTCATCGGAACTGGTCGAGCAAGGATTTGCGCCGTGTATCCAAAATTCGTGCCGGAGCTGGAATATTGTTTAATAATTCATTGAGAGACGCTGTTTTTATGCGCATTGCCGGGATAAAATATTTATATGGTGCTCAAGCACGCGGACGGTCTTTGCTTTTGAGGCGAAGTTTCCCTTTTCCGGCAAGAGTAAATTATAGACTGAATAATCTGCACCATACCAGTAAATATCTTTCGATCGTCAAAGCCCTTGGAGCTTCTGAATGGGACGGAAGTTTGCCGGAATTTAAAATAAAATATGATTTAGAGCAATCAGATCCTGAAATCAGAGCTATTTGCAGTCATACAGGCTTAATGACGATTGCGGCGGGTGCCGCTTATGGCGGATCAAAACGCTGGAGCGCTGAAAAATTCAAAGAAGTTGCCAATTGGTGGATTAAAGATGGTGGAATAGTCGCCGCGTTGGGGTCTGCTAAAGAAAAAGATATCGCGGCGGAGGTCGTTGACGACCTCCCTGCCGGAAAAGCTTATAACCTGGCGGGAAAAACTGACATGTGTGAATTGATGCATCTATTGGTGAATTCTAAAATATGCGTGGCTAATGATAGTGGAATAATGCATCTTTCGGCGGTTTTGGGCAAACCTGGAATCGCTATTTTCGGTCCGACGGATTATTCCGCGACGGGACCAATATCGAACTATTGGCGGGTTATTTATGATAAACTGCCCTGTTCCCCGTGCTTTAAACGAGAATGTCCGTATGGTCATAGCGAATGCATGGAACTATGTAGTTCAATTCAGGTAGTTGAACAAATCAGGAAATTATTGGATTCAGACTTCAGTAAATAAATTTAAGAGTGCAGGTAGCCGTCAAAATACTTGCGCTTTTCAGGAGAACGCAATTTTTGCAGTATTTTTATTTCGAGTTGCCTGATGCGTTCACGAGTTAGAGTAAAATGCTCACTGACTTTAATCAGCGTCATGGGTGAATAACCCATCAGCCCGAAGCGCATTATGATGATTTGCTGTTCGCGTTCGGAGAGGGTGGCGAGGACTTCATATACTTTTTCTTTTAAAACTTTCTGGGATATGTTTTGAACGGGATCATCATAGCTATTGTCCGAAGCGAGTATATCCTGCAGGATAGAATCTTTTTCGCTATCTCCTAGCGGAGCCTGCAGAGAAATAGCCTGCCTTGCCATTTTCCTGATAGCACTGATACGTGAAGTTGGTATCTCTAAAGCGATGGCTAATTCTTTTACGTTCGGTTCTCTACCATGTGTCTGCATGAAAATTTGCTCGACGTGATTCATTGAGATAATTGTATTTACCATATGAACTGGAATTCGTATAACTCTGGATTGTTCAGATATGGCGCGGCTGACAGTTTGTTTTATCCACCATGTGGCGTATGTGCTGAAGCGGTTTCCGAGGCGAAAGTCAAACTTTTCCAGAGCACGCATTAAACCGATGTTTGCCTCCTGGATTAAATCGTTTACCGGCAGGCCTCTGTTGCGGTATTTATGCGCAATGCTTACAGCTAAACGCAGATTTCCTTCCAGCATTTTTTTATGCAGCATTCTTAAATGGTCGTATTTCTCCCGCATTTTTTTCAATAGCGGGAAAAAGTCTTCCAGGGACATTAAAAATTTTTCTTCGAGATAAGAAACTTTTTCTGAAGGAATGTCTTTAAAGGTCGCGCATTCCGGTTTCCGCAGGTCTGGAGCCGCGAGCATGAGGTATTCGAGAGTTACCTTGTACCATTCTTTCAGGCGGTCATATACAACTTCATATTTGAGCATACATTCTACCGCTTTAGCACGGAGTGCACTTTGATTTTTAGCTTTATTGCTGTAGGCATCATGTAATTTTTTGTATAAATCTTTGATCTTCTGGTTCCATGCTGGGATTTGAAGAATAGCCTTTTTTTGATCATCTATGGATGATGCTAGAAAATCATAACTAAGATTAGTGTTTTTATCATGGATATTATCTAAGATCCGTGAATGCTCGGGTAAAACAAATCCGAGTTGATACAGCTCTTGGCGAAATTCGACTGTAGCCTTATCAATT
>DAOWBJ010000265.1 GCA_030634125.1 Victivallales bacterium | reverse complement strand
TTCATCAAGTTTTAAATTTACCGCAAGAGCATTTTCTTCAACTTCATCTTTATTCGCATCCGGGGTTGACGGCGGAGAAAGTTTAATTGTTTCTTTTGAAGCTTTTGCCGCTTCGTCCCCGGCTTTTACTCTTCCAGTCGATGGGGGACGTAATTTTACAGTTTCTTTATTATTAACAGTTTTTGCTTCAGCTGTAAGCCCCAATGAAGGCATTGGTACTGCGTCAGCTTTCTGTTTGGGGCGCTCAATTTTAATAGTATCATCATCAACGTTAGATTTCTTTTCCGCAGATTCGGGCAAATCTTTAGTAGATAAAGCAGCAGTTTGAGTTGAAGGGCTTTTAATATTCTTGGTACGGGTATTGTCTGCTGTTTCTGAATCACTTGCGACATCTACTGGCGGAGCTGGAATTTTTTCCGGCGCTGGCGCCTTTGTCAGAGTTTGTGTTTGTTCCGAAGCCGCTTCATCAGCAGTTGCTGCCGGCGGCGGCATTGGAATTTTTTCCGGCGCTGGCGCCTTTGTTAATGTTTGTGTTTGTTCCGAAGCTGCTGCTTCATCAGCATTTGGAACTGAAGGTTTGTTTTCATCTTCTGCTTTTACCGGTTTAAGCTTAAGAGTTTTGCGAGTGCTGGTATCTTTTAGTGTTTTTGGAGCGCCTCCGGCAGGAGTCGCAGAAGCTTTATCTACCGGTTTAAGTTTAAGAGTTTTGCGGGTGCTGGTATCTTTTAGTGTTTTTGGAGCACCTTCAGCAGGAGTCTCAGAAGCTTTATCTACCGGTTTAAGTTTAAGAGTTTTGCGGGTCTGGGTATCTTTCATCATCCCGGGAGTGCCGCCGGCAGGAGTTGCCGCATCCGCAGTTGGAGTTTCACCGGTTACAGCCGCAACAGCCGCAGATTTAATCTCCCCTGTGGATTTTAGAGGCTTAAGTTTAACGGTTTTACGAGTGCGGGTATCAACCATCGCGCCGAGAGGACCTGTTTCGGTATTTCTTGCTGTCAGTGGATCAATAACTGTTTTCAGTTCAACTTTCGGGGTGTCCTCTATGGTTACGCCTTTTCTGGTTGCTTTAAGTTTAACGGTTTTGCGGGTGCGGGTATCGTCCATCGTACCGAGGGGGCCGGTTTCAGTATTTCGCATTGTCAGCGGATCAATAACCGGGTCTAAGGCCTCTTTATCTGTTTTCTGCTTTACAGGCTTAAGCTTCAAGGTCTTACGAGTCTTGGTATCATTCATTTCAGGGACGTTGCCAGTATCAGTTTTATTTGTGTCGTCAGCCATCTAAGCTCCTTTCTCGACCTGTGCATATTATTTATATCGAGGTATTTTACGAGACTACAAAATTATTTTAACCTTATAACATACTCTATTAATCGAAACATTACAAATAAACTTTATTTGTAATGTTTTTGAATTCGCTGTGCGACATCTTTATAATTAACATTGCTTTGATAAATTTCTTTAAAACATTCGAGTGCTTTGTCATTTTGTTCAAGTGCTTCACGCGCGACACCCAGATAATAAAGAGCGTCCATTCTTTCCTTAGACATATCCGGGATTTCCGCAAGAGCTTCGGTAAATTGATCAACTGCCATATCAAATTGCTTTTTGTTTTCAAAACAACGTCCTATATAGATAATACAGGAACGTTTACGCTGCGGATTTTTACGTGCTTTCTGGAATTCTTCAAGCGCGGCGTCAAAGTTATTAGTTTCAAAATGCATTAAAGCCAGATCGTAACGCAATTGTGTATCATTAGGATAGGTTTCAACACGCCCCATGGCGCGGCCTAAACGATATTTAATACGGTGCTCCCGCAAGTCCGTGATTTGTTCTTCCGGCGACTCGTATTGATCCGGGTTGCTGGAAAGTTCTTTGATGTTCACATCGATATTGGCAAGATACGCGGCTTCTATGAGTTTATCAACAGCCGGATCCATAACGCCGAGACTTTTTTGAACAAGAGTAAGTTGTTCTATTGCCTGATCATATTGTTTAAGCATGGAATATGCTTCGGCAAGTTTGCGGCGGGTTTCAGAGGATTCTTTTTCTGCCAGTTCTTTAGTATATTTTTCGACAAGTATTCCAGCCTGACTTTCATTATGGAGGCTGCCTTCAGCGACCAGTTCCGCAGTAGTGTCTTCTTTTTTGTGAACTTTTTCCTGCGTAGTACCTTCTTTTTCCCAGTTGGCTTTATGCATTGTTGAAAACGCGAGCGCGGAACGCACTTCCGCTTGTGTTGTCAAGTCGTTCTGGTGTCTGTTTCCAATTTCCTGAAAAATTCGCAGATAAGCCATGCCGTCTTTGATTTCTTTGTAATATCCTGCCAGTTTGCGCAAGTTAGCTTCGTTGTTCGGGTGCTTATCGTGAATGATTTCGAGTGCTTCAATACCGATAAAGAACGCGCCCTTAGCAGCAGCCGTGTCAGCAAGAGCATTCAATACTGATGAGTTGTAAAGATATTGACCCAAAAGTTTTTCATATTCCCGCATGGCTTTAAAAGGATCTTTCTTTGCGAGAACTTTTATTTTAGGTAATTTCATAGAAGCTTTTATTTTAGCAGATAATTTCGCGACAAAACCAAGTTTTTCTGATTTTCCTGCTTGAAATTGGCGTAATTCCTGACGGGCGGTTTGCAGCATTGGTTCTTTTGAGAGAACATTCAGCATTAATTCAATTGCGTAATCCCAATTTTTTTTCCGGCCGGCAGCTGTTGCGCGATTATACAAGTCCCGCAGCGTGGCTGTTACATCCTGAAGAGTTTTTGCTTCCATGAGTACAACCCTAAAATATGTTAAATGATTAATTAAATTCTAAATATACTCAAATACAATAGGTATATATATGTTAATTTCAAGTGTATAAACTGTTTATACCATAAAAATAATACATTTTTATCTTATCAACAATATTTTTTCGCAGTTGTGAATATGCTGCTTTCTGGATACTTTTTAACATTGTGGAAATTTGGTATTTGTGGGCTATAATCATAGTTGCAATTACTGGTACTATTATAAAAATTTTCTTCTACGACGCTTTTATTTCCGGTCAAAAACCTGATCGTTCGTGGTGACGATAAACCGAATCGGCTCGAATGGTGGAGGCATTGCTTGAAATATGGTCTTTTGCATATATTGTTCGCTATAAGGCTTTCACATAAGAGATAAAAATATGACGAAAAAGAAAATATTGGCGGCAATGAGCGGCGGAGTTGATTCATCGGTCGCGGCGGCGGTGTGCCGGAAACAAGGCTATGAGGTTATAGGGGCGACTTTACGCTTGAAACACCCTGACCCTTCTTTTGCCAAATTCCAGACATGTACATCTGAAAATGATGAAGAAACTATAGCTCAATTAGTAAAAAAGCTTGGCATTGAACACCATTATCTTGATCTTTATCCG
>DAOWBJ010000170.1 GCA_030634125.1 Victivallales bacterium | reverse complement strand
GTGGATGGGTGAATTTTAGAAGAATAAAAGCAAGAAAAGAAGAAGAAAGGTTAATAAAATTCAAAAAAAAGCAAAAACAGGAAGAAAAGAAGAATTCATTTCAGTTGACCACATCCGATGCTTTTCAAATGACCGCTCACATATGTACGGAAAGCTCAAGTTTTCGCAGGTGGTGAGCGAACTTGTCCGCTATTTCGGGAGTTACCTCATTGATTTGCAGCTTCTTATCGCCTACGGAATTTACAAATTCGTTAAAATCGTTTCGATAAGCTGTTTGTTCCTTGACGGTAGCCGGAGTTGCGCGACCGGGATGTTCTGAATAAACTTCCCATGCGTTTTGCAGCTCCAGGCTTTGCTTTTTGGAAACAAAGCCCTTGGCGTGTTGAACATGGGCTGAAATGACTTCCGTACTTGAGGCTTTGAGTATCGGGATCAAAGCTTGAGCTTTATTGAGTGCTTTTTGACGGTTTTTGGTTTTCAGACTGACGGCTTTACGCTGTCCTTTGACCTGATACCTGAAATAATAGTTCCCGTTTTTGGTTTTCTGATAGACGGTTCCGATTTCGAGTTTGATGACTTTACTTGACATAACAATAACCTTCATTAGTTGAAATACCTGATATAACCAGTATAGTTAATTTTGTAGCATTTACAAGTGAAATACGGCACTAAATGCCACCTTTTTTGCGAATTTTGAGGTAAACAAAGAGCCCTCTCCAATGAGCGAAATTTAAGCCCTCCGGGCGCATTAGACCCAATCCGCTCTCGAAAAGTGAGGCTTTCAAAAATAAGCCTGCGCCATTTTTAAAAGATGCGAACGGTCGAGCTGTCAAAAACTTAAAAGCTGAAAAAGGTATCAAAAAGTAGCTTCTAAGAGCTGTTTGTAAATAAAAAATCAATATTCAAGCTCAAAAAAGTAAACAAATAAGTGGCTGAACCCGACCGATTTTCATGATAGAGTCCAACCGCAATCTCTGAGTAATTGTTCAAAATCACGTCCATATTTTATGTAAGTCTCAAATTTACGGCGGATAAATAATTCTGAATCTTCCTGATTGTCGTCTTCATGAAAAACCACTGCAGTATGTGGTTCAATTGAGAAACCACCATCGTAATTGTTTTTTAATAAGTCCGTTACGATTTGTTTAACAAAACCACTGCCTTCGCCGGCAAATGTATAGTTAGTTTCAGGACGTTCGTAATTTTCATTCATTTTTGTCGTGATTCCATCCTTGATGTGTACGTAATAAATATACTCACGAACATTCTTATAAAATTCAAATGCATTTTGTAAAGCATAAGGTTCTGTTCCGATACGACGAAAAGTAAAAATTGGATTGCCGGTATCAAAAATCAGTTTAAAATTATCTGATTTTATATTTTCAAGTAGGCGCAAAGTGTGGATATGTGATTGTCCACCATAATTCATGCAGTTTTCATGACCGTAAATAATTCCGGCATCTTCGCACATTTTTGTTAAAATATTTACTTTTTCAAAAATTATCTTTTCCAATTCTGGACTGTCAAAACGTTCATCGTCAAGTATTTTAAAGCTCATACCGCGGACGAGTTTCGTTCCCAACCTATGCATGCGTGGAATAGCGTCTGCAAGCTCTTTGATACTGGCATCAAAATCTTCTTTGCTGCGCGGGCTTTTTTCCCAGTTTGCAATATTGCTACCAAAACAATTAATATGAATACCTGCTTGACACAGTTTTTCACAAATAGTTTCAAATTCAGCATCAGAAATGCTTGCCAAATTTTTATCCCCAATAGCGCGGAGTTCAATGTTTTTCCAACCCAATTCAAGCGTAGCCTTGATTTGAGAATCAACATCCCTGCTTGCCTCATCGGCGAATCCTGTTAAATACATTTTTTATCCATATTTTAAAGTTGAGCCAATTGTAAAAGCTTTGATTCTTACTTGTTAATACCTGAATCCGGAAATTCTTTTACGGATTCAGGTAATATATAACAAAGTATAGTTTATAAAACGGAGATTACAATTCTTTGAAAGATATTTTTAGCCGAAACTTATATAAGCTACGGCTCGATTGTATTTTTTTAAAGCAGAGCCTTTTTTACAGCATCAACAGTAGCTTCAATTACCATCGGAGCATTAGCGTAAGTACCTTTGATCCCCATTGAACCAAGCTCATCCTTATGGTAAGCGATAACCGCGTCAGGGTCTTTCAGAATGTTGCCGGTTAAGATACCAACAACAGTTTCATCAGATTTGATAACACCCATGTCAACAAGTTTTTTAGCTCCGGCTACGGAACAGCATGAAGCAGGTTCAGCACCGATTCCGGCAGCGTCCACCATGGCTTTGGCGTCCATGATTTCCTGTTCGGTAACGTCTTCGACGATTCCGCCTGACCATTTTATGCCGCGTAATGATTTTTCCCATGAAACCGGATTACCGATTTTAATGGCAGTAGCAATAGTGTCTGGGTCTTTGACCGCCTCGTATTCAGAACCGTCTTTCCACATTTTTGATAGAGGAGCCGAGCCTAATGCCTGAATTACCGCGATTTTTGGTATTTTGTTGATTATGCCGAGTTCGTATAATTCCCGCATACCTTTACTCAAAGCAGTATTATTGCCCAGATTTCCGCCGGGAATGACAAACCAGTCCGGCACTGCCCAGTCCAACTGCTGGAGGATTTCAAAACCAATGGCTTTCTGACCTTCGATACGGAAAGGATTGATTGAGTTTACCAGATAAATATTTAATTCGTCACAAACCTGCTGCACTAATTGCATAGCATCATCAAAATTGCCCTTGATCTGCAGAGTTTTGCCGCCGAAAGCGAGGGCTTGCGCGAGTTTGCCGTAAGCGATTTTGCCTTCAGGAATAAAAATAACTGAACGTAATCCGGCTATCGCCGCATATGAAGACATGCTCGCGCTGGTGTTTCCAGTGCTGGCACAGGCGACGGAATCAGCATTATAAAATTTTGCCGCGGTAACTCCGCAGGTCATGCCGCGATCCTTGAAACTGCCGGTGGGATTTTCGCCTTCGTGTTTGAGATAAAAATTCTTTAATCCGGCGTATTCTCCGGCTTTACCAGCATCGTATAAACGGGTATTGCCTTCTTGACGAGTAACGACACAATCATCTTCGCAGTCAAAAATAAGTTCTTTGTAACGCCAGACGCCGGAAGCGTAAAGTCCGCGCTTAGTACCCCAGCGCTCTTCCCAGAGCTGTTTAAGTTTTTGTCCATCAACAGATGACAGATCACGGCGCATATCAAGAGTTCCGCCGCATTCACAGTTGTAACGGACTTTATCTAAATTATATTTTTTATTGCAGCGAATGCATTCCAACCAGGCTTTTATCATGTTCGCCATATTTTATAGTGCTCCAAGTTTATCGTATCGTTTAATCAGGTAATTTAGCAGTGATTAGCTAAAAATAAAGCAGTAAAAAAGTTTTATTGTATTTTTGCTTGAAGGATTTGTTTGATGGTTTTGTTGATTCCGGGGAAAATCCAGTCGGGAGCGAGTTCGGCTAGCGGTTTCAGGACAAACAGACGGCTTGCGGCGCGCGGATGGGGGATTTGCAGATTTGGTGAATTGATTATTTTGCTGCCAAATAAAATTATATCCAAATCAAGGGTGCGCGGCGCGTTGAAATCGTGTTTTTCCGGACGTCCGGCGGAAATTTCAATCTGCTGACATAATTCCAATAACTCTTCAGGAGAAGCTCCCCATTCGCCGATTAGAGCCGCGTTGGTGAATTCGGGAGAACCGGGCGGACAATTTTCCGGTTTGCTTTGAAATAAAGCTGACAATTTTATGTTTTTGACGCCGCCTTCGCCTAATTTGCTTAACGCGGAACAAAAAATATTTACGCTGTTACCCAGATTTCCACCTAAAGCAATGGCTATTTTATTTAATTTTGCCTTCATTATCAATCCTTATTCGAAAAACCCTTGTATCGGGAGTATATTTCATTAATATACAACAGATTAATGAACTTTTTAATTAAAATGTGATAATGATTGATAAAATCAGCATATATTTTATGGGCGCGGGCAAAATAGCTGTGCCTGTGCTTAAAACTCTCGCGGGAGCTGAAAATATCGACTTGCTCGGAATCGGCACGCAAGTCGACCAGCGCGCCGGCAGAGGGAAAGGAAAACGCCCGACCCCGGTCGGGCACTTTGCCGCGGAAAATAAACTTGAAGCAGATAAGATAGAGTCCGTTAAAGATCCGCTTTTTATGGATAAGATGCGTTCTCTGAATTTGGATTTTATTGTTGTTGTGTCTTTTGGACAAATTTTGCGCCGGGAACTCCTGGATATACCTGCTTGCTGCTGTCTGAACGTACACGCGTCGATTTTGCCTGAATACCGCGGGGCTTCGCCGATAAGCGCCGCGATTCTTAATGGTGATGCTGATAGCGGTATTGCTTTTATGAAAATGGATAAAGGGCTTGATACCGGGGATGTCTATAAAATTTTAAAAATGCCGCTTCAGGGAAATGAATATGCCCATTTACTTGAGGATGAACTGGGAAATCTGGCGGCGGAAAACATCGTTGGGGTTTTGGAACAAATAAAAAGCGGACAGTTATCACCCCGGGAACAAGATGAACAACAAGCTACTTTAAGTAGCAAAGTCAAAAAAAATGACGGCAAAATTGATTGGAATCTGTCGGCGGAGAAAATTGAAGCAATGGTCAGAGCCTACCATCCATGGCCGGGAGCTTATTTTACTTTGCAGGGCAAAAAAGGACAAATTAAACTCAATGTAATTGAGGCACGCTGTGTAAAAGATGTATCCGGTGGAACCGGTGAAGTTTTACAAGCAGACAAAAAAGCTTTACTTAT